>JAJXUY010000004.1 GCA_021782525.1 Acidobacteriota bacterium
CGTATGGGTACGCGCTCGGCCTGTTCGTCAAGCCGTCGTGGATGAGCGGGTCGATGGCGGGAATGGCCGGCATGCCACCGCCACCGGCGCTCTCCATGAGCCGCCTAGGCTACGGCTTGGAGATGGCCGGAGCGCTGGGGACCGAGGACCGCTTCGGCTTCGATTGGAACGCCCAGCAGCACTATCTCGGCGCCGTCTTCGCCTATGCCATCTCGTCCCGCTGGTCGCTGCGTGTCGAACCCGCGTTCGGGCTCTCCAACGTCAGCGACCGCTTCATGCTGCGCACGGCGCTGACGTATATGGTGGGGCCGTTCGGCGCCAAGGCCATGCAATAGGCTCACTTTTTGCCGCGCGTCGGTTTGAGGTGCACCGCGGCGCCGGGCTCGATCACCCGGAAGGCGAACGACTCCGCCAGGCACGGCTCGACCTTCTCACGAGTATGCGAGACGTAGCCGATGGAAAGATCCGGCCCGAGCGCCAACGCGTAGGGGCCGTTGATGCCGCCTCGTTGCGTCGGATGGTTCATGCCGCCCCGGCCGCCCGCGGCGTTCGCCCCTGCGGCGGCCGGCTCATGAGGCGCCGGAGTCCAACTGGCTGATCTTGGCCGCCAGGATGAAATCGTTGCGCGAGAGTCCGTGGATCCGGTGGGTGATCAGGACGAGCCGCACCTTGTCGTACGAAATGGTGATCTCCGGGTGGTGATCCTGCGCCTGCGCCAGGCCCGCAACGCGGTTGGCGAAGGCCATCGCTTCGGGAAAGCCGCGAAACGCGAACTCCCGCTGCAACGCCGTTTCGTGCAGCGACCAGCCGGGTATGTCGCTCAACAACTCGGCCGCCTGGGCCGGACCGAGCGGCGGCTGGTCGCGCTGAACCGGCTGACATCGCTCATCTGCCAACGTCATGGCGTGCCTCCCACCTCACCCCGGTTTCCGGGCCTTGCCAACGTCGCGGCGCCAGACCGGCGCCTGTGCGCGCCCCCTGGGTAGAGCTCCGCCGCAGACGCCCTGCCGCGCCGGCGCAACCCAGTTCCGAGGTCAACGTAATCTCCTGCGCCACGGGCGGGCTGATCACGCAGCCTTCAAACCGCCCGTTTCGGCTCGCTGACCAGGTCCTCGAACAGCGTCCGGTAGTGGATCATCGCCTGGCGCAACTCTTCGGTGCTGGCCTTCCCGCTGGTCTGGCGAAGGGCAATGGCGTGAGCATCGCGGTAGTTCTGCATGACCAGGGGATGGTCCACCGAGATGTCGGCCGCGCGCTGTTCGAAGTCGCTGACCGGATAGCCACGAGTCGACATGACATCACCGAGGAGTTGGTCGGCTTCCGTGACCGCACCGGCGGGGCCGTCCACGAAGCGCGTCTGGATCCTGCCCCAGGAGTCCTGGAAGCGCGCGCGATCGCCGGGCGTCAGCGGCTGCACGTGGAAGCTCTCGACCCGCTCCGCACGCTTGTCGAGCCCGGCCTCCGCGTGTCTCCGACCGCCGCCTTCCTTCACGGCGCGGGCGTACTCACCGTCGCCGAACTTGGTGCGAAGTCCTGCGGTCCGGCGCTTCCGAAGAAGGAGCAACGTCGCGATGCCGACGGCGCCGATGACGACCAACGCGATGATTCCAACGATGACTGTTGTGCTCATACCCTGCCTCCAGTTCTGACGTCTCCATTCGCAGTCGTTGCCCATGCTCAACCCCGAGGCGGATGTCTCGGGTCCCACGGCCGGGGCGGACGTGTCGGGATCGAGGGGATCGGGCGAGTCCGGGGCGCCTCCCGATAGGCGTGCGCCTGCGGCCGCTGCGGACGGCGTTCGTAGCCGCGCGGCGGTCCCACCTCATACCGCCCCCCCCAGCCACCGTAGTCGTACCCTTCCGGACCGTAGTCGTACCCTTCCGGTTGGTAGATGCCGACATACCCGCCTACCCCGCCCCCGTCATATCCCGGGCCGGTCGCAATGCAAGCGCCCAGCCCCGCGACCAGCAGGGCCCCGAGCGCAGGTACCAGCCAACGCTGAGGTGCGTTGTTCATTTCGGCTCCTTCTGGCTGTCCGTTTCCGGCCACTCCATCAATCCAAAGGCCGCTCCCGTCGGGTCGGCGACGACCGCCATCATGTCGCCGTGTCCGTCGACGCGCGGCGCGACCAGCACGCGACCGCCCAGCGTGACCGCCTTGGCCGCCACGGCCTTGACGTCCACGACACGCACGAAGTTCAGCCAGCGGGGATGCGGGTGCGGCGAGCCGCCGGGCAACGCGTTCACGCTCGCGCGGGCGTACCCGTCGCTCGAGAGGATCACGTGCTCCAACCCGTCGTCACTCGCGAGGTCGAAGGCGTCGTACCCGAAGAGCGCCTGGTAGAACGCTGCATCCCTGTCCGGATGGGGGGTGAGAAGCGCGCTCCAGATCCAGTCCCCGGGCAACGCCAGGACGTCCGACGGGTCGCCGCTGGTGGACGCGAGGACGGCGAAGAACGCCCCTTCGGGATCGGCGAAGATCGCCTGGCGGCCGCGTTGCGGGTATGTCTTCGGTTCGAACACGACCTTGCCCCCGTGCGCCAGCGCAGTCTGTTTCGCGGCATCGACATCGCGAACCGCGATGAACGTCAGCCAGGCCGGATGGCGGCGTTGACCGGGCCGCGCGGCCCCCTGGAACAGGCCACCGACAGGTTGGCCATCGAGGTCCGCCACAGCGTAGTCTGTCTTGCCGACATGGATGTCGCGGAACGTCCAGCCGAAGAGGCCGCCATAGAACGCCTTCGCACCGGCGAGGTCCGGGGTCATCAGATCGACCCATATCACCTTGCCGACGTGGTGTTCGGCGCTCGGAGGTTCGACCAGCGGAGGTAGCTCAAACGGTGCCGCGGCGGCCGTGGCCACGCCGGCGGCGCCCAGGACCAGGGCACACAGGCCGTTGAGCAGAACGTGTCGAGCATGATGGCAACAAGTCGTCATTTTCGTGTCTCCACCGCGTCCTTCGGTTGTGTCCGCCGGCACCATCCCGACGTCCCCATCGGTGGCCCCGATCGTGAACCCGTCGAGATGCCTCATGCTCCGGAGCATCGCACCGTCCTTCCCGCCGCCCTCACAGTCCGCGCTCTTGTCGCATCGCCTACGAATCTAGGCCTTCGGCGTTGAGGGAGAAAGCGTACTTAGTACCGGGCCGCAACCTTGGAACTCAGGTAGAAACTACGCCGGCGGCGTCCGGGGCCTCTCGCGTCCCGACGAGCGCCGGCGATCGGGACGGCCGGCGAAGGGGTAGTTTCTACTCACGTCCCGGACCCCTGTCTGAGTAGTAAGGACGCTTTCCGCCGGAGAGCGCGCGGGCTAGGTTGGGTGGCGCTTGCAGAGAGGACAGGACCTCATGAACCGGGCCATCGTCGTGGCGACGAACGCTCCCGTCTGTGGTGGACGGCCGGCGCGTGGCGGCGCGCCGCCCGCGTTTCGAGAATCAACTCGGCTTCGAGACGGTTACGCGAGTCGAGGGGCTCGGATCCGGCGACGGCGGCCGGCGGCTCCGCGAGGAGGACAGCCGATTCGGCGGAGGCCACCGTCCCGGACGTCGGCGCCGCGCCGGATGGGGTTGCCGGCCTTGTCGAGAAGGGAGCGCGGCATGGAACTGGGCATGATCGGATTGGGCCGGATGGGAACCAACATGGTGCGGCGCCTCATGAAGGCCGGGCACCGGTGCGTCGTGTTCGACCTCCATCAGGAGGCCGTGGGGGCACTCGCCGACGAGGGGGCGGTCGGGGCGTCGTCGCTGGAAGAGCTCGCCCACAAGCTCGCGAAGCCGCGCGCCGTCTGGATGATGGTGCCGGCGGGAGCGGTCGACGAAACGCTGCACGCCCTCGTCCCGTTCCTGGAGCCCGACGACGTCGTCATCGACGGCGGAAACTCGTACTACCACGACGACATCCGCCGTGGCGCGGAGCTCAAGCGGAACTCCATCCACTATCTGGACGTCGGGACCAGCGGCGGCGTCTGGGGGGCGGCGCGGGGCTACTGCCTGATGATCGGCGGCGAGGCCGCCGTCGTCCGGCGCCTCGACCCCATCTTCGCCGCCCTCGCCCCGGGCGTCGAGGCGGCGCCGCGCACGCCGGGCCGGGAGAAGGCCGGCGGCACCGCGGAGCACGGCTACCTGCACTGCGGGCCGAGCGGCGCGGGCCACTTCGTCAAGATGGTCCACAACGGGATCGAGTACGGCCTCATGGCCGCCTACGCCGAGGGGTTGAACATCCTCCGCCACGCCAACGCCGGCCAACAGCGGCGCGCCGTCGATGCCGAGACCACGCCGCTGCGCCACC
This sequence comes from Acidobacteriota bacterium, assembly GCA_021782525.1. Next base: position 4,286 of record JAJXUY010000004.1, read on the forward strand.
CCGAGCTCTACCCGTACGACCTCGAGCTGGCCGACATCGCCGAGCTCTGGCGCCGCGGCAGCGTCATCGCCTCCTGGCTCCTGGACCTCACCGCCCTCGCGCTCCTCGAGAGTCCCGACCTGGCCAGGTTCGCCGGCCGGGTGTCGGACTCGGGCGAGGGGCGGTGGACGATCATGGCGGCGGTCGACGAAGCGGTCCCGGCCCCCGTCCTCTCGGCCGCTCTGTACGAGCGCTTCGCCTCGCGCGGCCAGGCGGATTTCGCCGATCGGGTGTTGTCGGCGCTGCGCTACGAGTTCGGCGGCCACGAGGAAAAGGCCGCCCCGGCGGGAGGCGCCTGATGGCCGCTCCCCGTTCGGACGCTCTGGTGCTCTTCGGTGTGACCGGCGATCTGGCCCACAAGATGATCTTCCCGGCGCTCTACGCGATGGCGAAGAGGGGCGCTCTGAGCGTCCCCATCGTCGGCGTCGCCTTCCCGCAGTGGAGCCTCCCGCGCCTGCGCAGCCACGTGACGGACAGCCTCGAGCGGTCGGGCGGGATCGACGACCGGCCCGCCCTCCGCCATCTTCTCTCTCTGCTCAGCTACGTGGGCGGCGACTACAACGACCGGGGCACGTTCACCGCGATCAGGACGGCGCTGGGCGGTGCCCGGCGGCCGGCGCACTACCTCGCCATCCCGCCCGCGCTCTTCGAGACCGTGATCGAAGGGCTGGGCGCCGCGGAGCTGGCGGATCATGCGCGGGTCATCGTCGAGAAGCCGTTCGGGCGCGACCTGGCCTCGGCGCGGGAGCTCAACCGCGTCGCGCACTCGGTGTTTCCGGAAGGCTCGATCTTCCGCATCGATCACTTCCTCGGCAAGGAAGCGATCATGAACATCCTCTACTTCCGCTTCGCCAACTCGTTCCTGGAGCCGGTCTGGAACCGCAACACGGTGGCCAGCGTCCAGATCACGCTGGCCGAGTCGTTCGGCGTCGAGAAGCGCGGCGCGTTCTACGAAACCGCCGGCTGCCTGCGCGACGTGATCCAGAACCACCTCTTCCAAATCGTCGCGCTGCTCGCCATGGAGCCGCCGGCCTACCGGGGCTACGGTGCCGTGCACGCCGAGAAGGCCAAGGTCTTTCAGGCGATGCGCCCGCTCGAGCCCGAGGACGTCGTGCGCGGCCAGTACGCGGGCTATCGCAAGGAACCGGGCGTGGCGAAGGACTCGGACGTCGAGACGTTCTGCGCCCTGCGCCTGTTCATCGACTCGTGGCGCTGGCAGGGGGTGCCGTGGTACCTGCGTTCCGGCAAGTGCCTGGCCGAGACCGCGGCCGAGGTCCTGGTGGAGCTGAAGCCGCCCCCGCAGAGGCTCTTCGCCGACTCGGCGACGGCGAACGGCAGGGGCAACTACCTGCGCTTCAGGCTCTCTCCGAGCTCGGCCGTCGCCCTCGCCGCTCGTGTCAAGCGGGCGGGGAAGGAGTTCGTCGGCGACCAGCGGGAGCTGTACCTGGCGGAAGAGCAACCGGGAGAGGAGGCGCCCTACGAGAGGCTGCTGGCCGACGCGATGGCCGGCGACGGGGCGCTGTTCACCCGCGAGGACGCGGTCGAGGCCGCCTGGGCGGTGGTGGACCCGGTCCTCAAGACCCACGACCGCAGCCTCCCGTACCGGCGCGGCGGCTGGGGGCCGCGCGCGGCGAACGCTCTGATCGCAGCCGACGGCGGCTGGCACAACCCCAAGGCCGGAACTGCGCCAGGAGGCGAACGATGAAAGCGACCCAACGACTCCACGACCTGGGCCAGAGCCTCTGGCTCGACAACATCACCCGCGGTCTGCTGACCGGCGGCACGCTGCACCGCTACATCCAGGAGTTCGCGGTCACGGGGCTCACCTCCAACCCCACGATCTTCGACCACGCGATCAAGAACAGCCCCGGCTACGACGACGCCATCCGCCGGAAGGCGGACGAGGGCCGGTCGGGCGAGGCGCTGTTCTTCGAGCTGGCGCTGGAAGACCTCAGGCAGGCCGCCGATCTGCTCAGGCCGATTCACGACACGACGAACGGCGTCGACGGCTGGGTGTCGCTGGAGGTCTCACCGCTGCTGGCGGCCGACACGGCCGCCACCATCGCCGCGGCAACAAGACTCCACCTCCAGGCGGAAAGGCCGAACCTCTTCATCAAGATCCCGGGCACCAAGGAAGGCCTCCCGGCGATCGAGGAGGCGATCTTCGCGGGCGTGCCAGTCAACGTGACGCTCCTGTTCTCCCGCGAGCACTACCTCGCGGCCGCCGCGGCGTACGCCCGGGGCATCGAGCGCCGCGTGGCCGCCGGCCTGAAGCCCGATGTCTTCTCCGTCGCTTCGCTGTTCATCAGCCGCTGGGACGTCGCGGTGACGGGAAGGACACCCGCTGGGCTCCGCGACCGGCTCGGCATCGCGATCGCCAAGCGGACGTACAGGGCGTACCGGGAAACGCTCGCCTCGCCGCGTTGGCAGCGCCTGATGAACGCGGGCGCCCGGCCCCAGCGTCTCCTGTGGGCCAGCACCGGGACCAAGGAACCGGACGCGTCGGACGTGCTCTACGTCAAGGCGCTGGCCGCCCCGTTCACGATCAACACGATGCCGGAGGCGACGCTGAGGGCGTTGGCGGACCACGGTGAGATCGAGGACGTCCTGCCGGCCGACGGCGGCGACTGCGAGGAGGTGATCGCCAGGTTCGCCAACGCCGGCATCGATGTCGCCGCCCTCGCCGACCAGCTTCAAGTCGAGGGCGCGGCCTCGTTCGTCAACTCCTGGAACGAGCTGATGCAGTGCATCGCGTCCAAGACCGAGGCACTCACAAAGGCCGGTTGATGGAGGAACCGATGGCGGCTGGACCGAGCCTTGGCGCTGCGCCCGTGTCGAAGGGGAAACAACGATGACTCCGGCAGTGACGATCTGCAGGGACGGTGACGACCTGGCGGCGCGCGCGGCCGATCTCGTCGTCCGGACGGCTGAGGCCGCGGTCCGGGCGCGTGGGCGCGCCATGCTGGCGTTGGCGGGCGGGTCGACCCCGAAGGCGACCTACGGCCTGCTGGCGCAGCCGGCCCGCCGCGAGCGGATCGACTGGGCGCGCACGTACCTGTTCTTCGGAGACGAGAGGTTCGTGCCGCCGGGTGACCCGTCGAGCAACCTCGTCATGGTGGAGCAGGCCCTCCTGGCGCCGGCCGCCGTGCCCGCCGGGCACGCGTTCGCCGTGCCGACGCGGCTGGCAACGGCCGCCGCCACCGCCGCGGCGTACGCCGCACTGCTCGCCGCGGCGTTCGGGATCGGCGAGGCCGACGGCCCGCCGCGCTTCGATCTGGTCCTGCTCGGTCTCGGCGAGGACGGCCACACGGCCTCGCTCTTCCCCGGTGCCGCGGCCCTCTCGGTCACCGATCGCTGGGTGGTGGCCAGCCCGCCGGGGACCCTCCCGCCGCCGGTGGAGCGCGTCACGCTGACCTTCCCGGTGTTGAACGCGGCGCGCGCGGTCCTCTTCCTCGTCTCCGGCGCGAGCAAGGCGGCCGCGTTGCGCGACGTGCTGGAGGGGCGGCCCACTCGGGAGCAGCGGCCGGCGGCCGGGGTCCGTCCCGCGGACGGGACCCTCACCTGGCTCGTCGACGAGGCGGCGGCCGGCCGGTTGACACGTTGAGGCCCGACGCCGATCGGCGTCGGAGAGATGGGGATGCGAGGGAGGCAGGAGTCGATGACGGCCGAACGAGACGATCGCTCCAAGACAAGCCAGCCACAGGTCCGCCTGCTGATCGCGGACGTCGACGGCACCCTCGTCACGCAGGACAAGGCCCTGACCCGGCGCGCCGTCCGGGCGGTCCACGCCCTCCACGAGGCCGGGATCGCCTTCGCCGTCACCAGCGGCCGCCCGCCGCGGGGGATGACCATGCTGATCGAGCCGCTCGCCCTCACGGTGCCCATCGCGGGCTTCAACGGCGGCATGTTCGTCGCTCCCGACATGACGATCATCGAGCAACACGTCCTTCCGGCCGGCGTCGCCGCACGCGTCGTCGCAACCATCAAGGCGCACGGCCTGACCGTATGGGTCTACCGGGACAAGGACTGGTTCGTCGAGGAGAACGACGCGCCGCACGTCGCCCGCGAGCAGTGGACCGTCAAGTTCCCGCCGACGGTCGTCCCCGGTTTCGAGCGACTGCTGGACAACGTCGTCAAGATCGTCGGCGTCAGCGACGACCTCGACGCGGTCGCGCGCTGCGAGTCCGACACGCAGAGGGCGTTCGGCCGGCAGGTCTCGGCCGCGCGCTCGCAGCCCTACTACCTGGACGTGACGCACCCGAGCGCCAACAAGGGCGCCGTGGTCGCCTGGCTGTCCAAGCACCTGCACATCCCGGCGGACCAGATCGCCACGATCGGCGACCAGCCCAACGACGTGCTGATGTTCGCCAGGAGCGGCCTGAGCATCGCCGTGGCCAACGCCAGCCAGGAGGTGCGACAGGACGCCACCCACGTGACCACCTCCAACGAGGAGGAAGGCTTCGCCAACGCCGTCGAGCGCTTCATCCTTCCCAACGCCAAACCGGCCGGAGGCACGACATGACCCCACGCGGGAACGGTTCGAGCAATCACGGGTGGACGGCGTCCGCCGCCCACAACGGATCAAGCATGAGCGGGCGTCAGCACGGCAGCGAGCCCGCAGGCCGGTCGGTCCCCATGGCCGGTGAGCTGCAGCGCATCGCGGAGTTGGGCAAGCAGCTCAGGGTGGACAGCATCCGGTGCACGACGGCGGCCGGGTCCGGCCATCCGACGTCCTCGATGTCGGCCGCCGACCTCATGGCGGTGCTCCTGGCCAACCACCTCAAGTACGACTGGGACGAACCCGGCAACCCGAACAACGACCGCCTGATCTTCTCCAAGGGGCATGCGAGCCCGCTGCTCTACTCGATGTACAAGGCGGCCGGCGCCATCACCGACGAGGAGCTGATGTCGTTGCGCACGTTCGGCAGCCGGCTCGAAGGACACCCGAAGCCGTTGCAGCGCACCGGGGATCACGGCACGCCGCGCGGCCTGCCCTGGGTGGACGTGGCGACCGGCTCCCTCGGGCAGGGCCTGCCCGTCGGCGTCGGCATGGCCCTGGGCGGGAAGTACGTCGACAAGCTGCCGTTCGACGTCTGGGTGCTGCTGGGCGACAGCGAGGTCGCCGAGGGCTCGGTCTGGGAGGCGTTCGACAAGGCGGGCCACTACAAGCTGAACCACCTGATCGCCGTCCTCGACATGAACCGGCTCGGCCAGCGCGGGCCGACCGACCTCGGTTGGGACGCACCCGTCTACGCCGCCCGCGCCCGCGCCTTCGGGTGGCACGCCATCGAGATCGACGGCCACGACATCGCCGCCATCGATGCGGCGTACAGGGAAGCGCTGGCCCAAGAGGAGAAGCCCACGTGCATCGTCGCGAGGACCGTGAAGGGCTCGGGCGTTGCGCTCGTGGCGGACAAGGAGGGATGGCACGGCAAGGCCCTCGGCCCCGACCAGGCCACGGCGGCGATCGCGGAGCTGGGCGGCGAGCGCCACATCATCGTCGATGTCGCCAAGCCCCGTGGTGCGCGGCCGGCCCCGCTGCCCGCAGCCCGGCCTTTGCGGCTGCCGGCCTACGAGCTCGGAACGAAGGAAGCGACGCGGAAGGCGTTCGGGGACGCGCTCGTGGCGCTCGGCGGGAACCGTCCGGACGTGGTGGTCCTCGACGGCGAGGTGTCCAACTCGACGTTCACGGAGGAGTTCAACAAGGCCTATCCCGGCCGGTTCTTCGAAGCGTATATCGCCGAGCAGCAGCTCGTCGGCGCCGCCCTCGGCCTGAGCGTCCTGGGGAAGGTCGCCTTCGCCGCGACCTTCGCCGCGTTCCTCACCCGCGCCTACGATCAGATCCGCATGGCCGCCGTGTCCGGCGCCAGCGTTCGCCTGGGAGGGTCGCACGCCGGCGTCAGCATCGGCGAGGACGGGCCGTCGCAGATGGCCCTGGAAGATCTGGCGATGATGCGGGCCGTCCACGGCAGCACCGTGCTGTACCCGTGCGATGCCAACCAGACGGCCAGCCTGGTCACCGCCATGGCCGAGCTGCCCGGGATTTCCTACCTGCGCCTGACCCGCGAGAAGACGCCGGTCATCTACCCTCCCGGCGAGGCGTTCCCCATCGGGGGGAGCAGGACGGTGCGGCGGTCGGATACGGACCAGGTGGCCATCGTCGCCGCGGGGATTACCTTGCACGAGGCCCTCCGGGCATGCGAGCGCCTCGAGTCGGAGGGGATCCGAGCCCGGGTCATCGACGCCTATTCGGTCAAGCCGATCGACAAGGCGTCGGTGTGCGAGGCCGCGCGGGCGACGGGAGGCCGCGTCGTGGTGGTCGAGGACCACTGGCCGGAGGGTGGGCTCGGCGACGCCGTCCTGGAAGCGTTCGCGGGCGCGGGGACGACGGCCCCAACCGTGGTCAAGCTGGCGGTGCGCTCCATGCCGACCTCGGGCACGCCCGCGCAGCTCATGAACGAGGCCGGGATCGACGCCGAGCACATCGCGCAAGCCGTCAGGGAGTGCCTGCGAGTGCCGCCCGAGCAGGGTGCGAAGGGGTGACCGCTATGACGACGACCAAGGACCATCTCACCGCAACTCCCGAGTGGAACGCTCTCGAAGCCCATTACCGGAAGATCCGAGGGCTGCACCTGCGCGATCTCTTTGCCGCCGATCCCGAGCGCGCCGAGCGCATGACGGTCGCAGCCGCCGGCATCCACCTCGACTACTCGAAGAACCGCGTCACGGACGAGACCCTCGCGCTCCTGCTGCAACTGGCCCGGGCGTCCGGTTTGCGGCCCCGCATCGACGCGATGTTCCGGGGCGACACGATCAACGTCACCGAGGAGCGGGCCGTCCTGCACGTGGCGCTGCGCGCCCCGAGAGGGCAGTCGATCCGTGTCGACGGCGAGGACGTGGTGCCCCGGGTGCACGCCGTCCTCGACCGGATGGCCGCCTTCGCCGCCGCGGTGCGCAGCGGGGCGTGGAAGGGCCACACCGGCAAGCCGATCCGCAACATCGTCAACGTCGGCATCGGCGGCTCCGACCTCGGCCCCGTGATGGCGTACGAGGCGCTGCGGCACTACAGCCAGCGCGAGCTGACGTTCCGTTTCGTCTCCAACATCGACGGCACCGACTTCGCCGAGGCGACGCGCGATCTCGATCCCACCGAGACGCTGTTCGTCATCTCGTCGAAGACGTTCACGACGCTGGAGACGATGACCAACGCGCGCACGGCCCGCGACTGGGCCCTCCAGAGCTTGAAGGACCGCGCCGCCGTCGCCAGGCACTTCGTCGCTGTCTCGACCAACGCCGGCGAGGTGGCGAAGTTCGGCATCGACACCGCCAACATGTTCGAGTTTTGGGACTGGGTCGGGGGGCGCTACTCGATGGACTCGGCGATCGGGCTCTCGACGATGATTGCCATCGGGCCCGAGCATTTCCGCGCCATGCTCGAGGGCTTCCACCAGATCGACGAGCACTTCCGCACCGCCCCGTTCGAGCACAACCTGCCGGTGCTCCTCGGGCTCCTCGGCGTCTGGTACAACAACTTCTTCGCCGCGCAGACCGTCGCGGTCCTGCCGTACGAGCAGTACCTGAAGCGCTTCCCGGCCTACCTCCAGCAGCTGACGATGGAGAGCAACGGCAAGCACGTCACGCTCGACGGAAGCGAGACCGCCTACCAGACCGGGCCGATCTACTGGGGAGAGCCGGGCACGAACGGCCAGCACTCGTTCTACCAGCTGATCCACCAGGGGACCAAGCTCATCCCCTGCGACCTCATCGCGTTCGCCAAGCCGCTCAACCCGCTCGGCCGCCACCACGACGTCCTCCTGGCCAACGTCCTGGCCCAGGCGGAGGCGTTGGCGTTCGGCAAGACCGCACGGGAGGTCGAGGCCGAGGGCACCCCGGCCAGGCTCGTGCCCCACCGCACCTTCGAGGGCAACCGTCCGTCGAACGTCCTCCTGCTCGAGCGGTTGACCCCGGCGGCGCTGGGGAAGCTCGTCGCGCTGTACGAACACGCCGTCTTCACGCAGGGCGCGATCTGGCGCATCGACTCGTTCGACCAGTGGGGGGTCGAGCTGGGCAAGGTGCTCGCCCAGCGCATCATCCCCGAGCTCGAGAGCCCAACGACGCCGGAGCTCGCGCACGATGGCTCGACGAACGCCCTGATCCGGCGCTACCGCGAACTCAGGGACGCGCCATAGCGCCGCGACGAGCGCCGTTGCCGCCTTCGCCGGGGTCGCCGCGCCGCTGCGGCACGGCTCTCGCAACGACCGCACACGCGCGCCGTCGGGACGCGGCGCCCGCCGCGCGACGCCGCCCTCCGGAGGGGTAGTTTCTACCCACGCCGAGACCTCACGCCCGGGTAGAAAGTGCGCTTCCCGCTGGGGGACCCGAGCACTAGCTTCTTGGCATGCTCGGGAACGGCGCCGGCTCACGAGACGGACGCTCGCGGCAGCGAGAGGCTCCTTCCCGGCCATCGCGCCGCTGCGGTTCCCCACCGCGGTGACCGGTGGACGAGAGGCGTCGCGGACGCGTGGAGGTCAACGTGAGGGCGAGCCAACACGACGATGAGGCCCGGCACCGTTCCGGACGGCCGCCGGGTCAACGACCATCGGGAGTTCCGGCGGCGGCCTCCCCCAAGGCCTTGCTCGTCTATCCGGCGTTCCCGCCCTCCTACTGGGGTTTCCAGTACGCCATCGAGCTGGTCGGCAAGCGCACCGCGATGCCGCCGCTCGGCCTGCTCACCGTGGCCGCGATGCTCCCCGCCAACTATCGAGTGCACCTGGTGGACATGAACGTCGCGCCGCTGACCGACGACGACCTCGACTGGGCGGACCTGGTGCTGACCTCCACCATGGTCGTCCAGCAGCGTTCGCTGCGTGACGTCATCGCGCGCTGCAACGCGCGCCGCCGCCCGGTGGCGGTCGGCGGGCCGCACCCCACCTCGTTCACGGACGACATCGCCGGCGCCGATCACTACCTGCTCGACGAGGTCGAGGAGACCTTCCCCCGCTTTCTCGCCGATTGGGAGGCCGGAGAGGCCGCGCGAGTCTACCGCCCGGAGCGCAAGCCGGCGATCGCCGCGACGCCGACGCCGCGCTTCGAGCTCCTCGACCTCGACGCCTACGCCTCGATGGCGCTCCAGTTCTCGCGCGGCTGCCCGTTCGACTGCGAGTTTTGCGACATCACGACGCTGTTCGGACGCGTCCCGCGCACGAAGTCCAACGCGCAGATGCTCTCCGAGTTCGACCGCCTCCACGCGCTCGGCTGGCGCGGCCCGGTCTTCCTCGTCGACGACAACTTCATCGGCAACCAGCGGGAGGCGATGCGCCTGCTGCCCGCGCTGGCGAACTGGCAGCGGGAGCGCGGCTACCCGTTCGACCTCTACACCGAGGCGAGCCTCAACCTGGCCCGGCTCGAGCCGGTGCTCGACGCGATGGTCGCGGCCGGCTTCACGATGGCTTTCGTGGGCATCGAGAGCCCCAACCCGGAGGCGCTGCGCCGGACGAACAAGCCCCAGAACACCGACCGCGGAGACGACCAGCACCTTCTCCACGCCGTCACCGCGATCCAGCGCAAGGGCATCGAAGTCACCGGCGGCTTCATCCTCGGCCTCGACGGTGACGGCCCGGAGGTCTTCGACGCCCAGGTCGCGTTCATCCAGGAGGCGGGCATCCCCACCGCCATGGTCGGCCTGCTCACCGCCATGCGCGGCACCGATCTCTACGCCCGCCTCGGGCGCGAAGGGCGTCTGCTCGAGGAGTCGAGCGGCAACAACGTCGAGATCACCCTCAACTTTCGTTCCGAACTCGATCGTGAGGTCCTGATCTCCGGCTACGTTCGCGTGCTCTCGGCGCTCTACGAGAAGAGCTTGAAGAGCTACTTCGAGCGCTGCTGGACGCTGCTCGCCCGCCTCGGAGACCGCCCGCGGCCGCACCAACCGGTGGGCAGCGCGGAGCTGCTCGCCCTGGTTCGCTCGCTGCGCCTCCAGCTCTTCTCGAGCCAGGGGCCGGCCTACTTGAAGCTCCTCCTCCGCACCCTGCTCCACCGGCCCACCATGCTCGACCAGGCGGTGCGCCTGGCGATCAAGGGCCTTCACTTCCGCGAGTTCACGGTCCAGACGCTGGCGGCGCACGAGTTCCGCGAAGCCGCCCTGGCCGGCTACCGGGAGGTCGAGGAGCTGGCGGAGTGGGCTGCGGCCGGCGGCTTCGACGAGGCGCTCGCGCGCGGGGCGGAGCGGGCGCGCCGGCGAATTCGGCGCCTGCACCGCAGGCTGCGGCCGGAGTTCCGGCGCACGCTGCTGCCGGACCTGGCAGGCATCGAGCTCGCGATCGACGAGTGCGTGGGCGAGGTCCCCGGCCTCGAACTGGTGGGCCGCTGGGCGCCGAGGGTGCGCCAGTGGTTCGCCGAGGCTCCGTGGGAGCGGGCGCTGCTCGCGCACGGTTACGAGCCGACCGCGCGCGGCCTGAAGACGGCGGCGACACCCATCGTGACGCTCGTTCCGCCGGTTCAGGTCGGCAGGCTGCGCCGGGCCCTCGGGGTCTACTTCCGCGAGCTGGAGGTCAAGGTGCTGACCGCGTCCGACCAGCTCGCCGCGCTTGGCCACGAGCGACTCGAGCGCCTCTACCGCGGCGCCGACCCGGCGGCGGCCATGCTCGCCTACTTGCGCGAGCTGGGCCGGAGGATCGACGCGGTTCTGGTGCCGGTCACCGCGGGCCTCGGTGACGCGGGTGGGCGCGTGCAGTGGCTGTCGTCCAAGGCGGCGGCGCTGCCCCCGGTGATCGCCTTCCCGCTCGAGGGGAGCCGCCGCCGGCTGCGGGCCGGTCTGGTCGAGCTCGGCGAGCTGCTCACCGGCGACACCATCCGCGCCGAGCTCGCCTACGAGCGCGCCTTCGCCTTCGCCTGAGGCGGCCGGAGGGTAGTTTCTACCCACGCCGTTCTCGTACGACCGGGTAGTAAGTGCTCTTCCGAGCGGGAGATCCGCGGACTAGGTTGGAGGCACGTTCGAGAAAGGACGGTACCTCATGAAACGTGGAATGGTTGTGGCGGCAGGCTCTCTGATCGGTGTCGGGGTGCTGGCGCTGGTCGGGTGCGCCTCCTCGATGGTGCCCAAGGACACGCGGCAGACGGACTCGGGGATCACCTCGATGGTCCGGGCGTCGCTCGAGGCCAACGACAAGGTGAAGGCGCGGCAGGTGGACGTCGAGACCCGGGAGGGCACCGTGTACCTGACCGGCGTCGTGGACACGGAGCAAGCCAAGGTCGAGGCCGGTCGCATCGCGTGGCGCACGGAAGGCGTGCGCGGCGTGGAGAACGACCTCACGGTCGGCGAGCGGACGGTCGGGAGCGAGATCGACGACGTGATGATCAGCTCCAAGGTCAAGGTGAAGCTGATCGCCAACACCGACATCAAGGCCGGCGACATCGACGTGAGCTGCTCGCAGGGGGTGGTCACGCTGATCGGCCGCGTCAGCTCCGAGACGATCAAGAACGAGGCCGGCCGCATCGCGCGCGATACCGCCGGCGTCAAGGGCGTGCACAACGAGCTCCTCGTCGGCACGATGAGGTACTAGAGAACGGAGGCCCGAAATGCTCTGGACGATCCTGGTCATTCTGCTCGTGTTGTGGTTGCTCGGCATGGTCACCTCCTACACGATGGGCGGCTTCATCCACATCCTGCTCGTCATCGCCGTGATCATCCTCGTCGTCCGGCTCGTCCAGGGAAGGCGGGTCCTCTGACGATCGTCGCCATGCCGCCGGCGTGCCCAAGCGCCGCCGGCGGCTCGAACCTGGCCGGCAGCACGTAGGTGAGAAGAACGAGAGGTGCTGAGATGAAGAAAGTAACGAGTTGGTTGGCCGTAGGCGTCTGCACGGCGGTCCTCGGATTCGCTCTCGCCCCCAAGGCGAACGCGCAGGGCACCGTCGAGCAGTCGTCCTTCACCCTGACCGAACCGCTGGATGTCGGAGGTACGGTCCTACAGCCCGGAAGCTACCAGATTAGCGTCGTCCTGCTCCAGGGGAACCGCAACATGCTGCGGGTGATGAACGCGGACGGCACGCATCTGATCACCACCGTCCTCTCGATCCCTCATCAGGAGAGGCCGGGCGCCGAGCAGATCCCCGCGAGCCGCTACACCTACTACCCGGCGAGCGCCGGCCACGTCACGGCGCTCAGAACCTGGTACGCAGCCGACACGCCGGGCCTCGGCGGTCACGACATCGTCTATCCAGAACAGCGCGCCATGGAACTGGCCGCCGCCGCCAACGAGCCGGTGGTTGCAACTCCGAATACCGTGACGGAGGCGGATTACGCGACCGCGCCCCTCGTCGTGGTCACGCCGGCAAAGGAAGTGAAGCCGTACGAAATGGTGGCGGCACAGAGGCCGCCGGTTTCGGAGCCTGTCCCGGTGCAACCGGTCAAGCCGGAGGTCGTCGCGGCGGCGCCTGCCAGCGTGAAGGAGACGCCTGACAATCACAAGCGACTTCCCAAAACGGCGAGCGATCTCCCGCTGGTCGCGGGGCTCGGAGTTCTGTCGCTCGTCGGCGCGCTCAGCCTCGGCGTGCTCGCGAGACGGTTGGTGTGAAGAGGTTCTCCTGCGCCGCGTCGTGGATCCGGCGGGGTGAGTTGGCCCTCTGGGCCATTGGCTTCTCGCTCCTCGGTTGGGCCGTCGCGGCGAACCTGATGAGCAGGACCTACCAGGCGCGTCAGGAGCGCGCCTTGTCTTTTTCTCCTCAGGAACGCGACCCCGCCTCGACGGCCGCGGCGAGTCCGTTTGCCCTCACCATGAGCGGCGCCGCGGATCCGCTCGTTCTCGGCCGCATCGAGATCCCCCGTCTCGGCGTCAAGGCGATCGTGCGGGAGGGGGACGACGACGCGACGCTGGCGGTCGCGGTCGGCCACATCCCCGGCACGGCCCGGCCCGGGGAGCGCGGGAACATGGCACTCGCGGCGCACCGGGACTCCTTCTTCCGCCCACTGCAGGGCATCCGGCCCCGGGACACGATCCGGATCGTCACGCCCAAGAGGTCCTACGAGTACGTCGTGGACGCGACGGAGATCGTGGGTCAGGAGGACACGATGGTCCTCGAACCGACGAGCGACACGATCCTCACGCTCGTCACGTGCTACCCGTTCAGGTACATCGGGCGCGCGCCCAAACGGTTCGTCGTGCGGGCCTCGCTGGTCCCGTCCGTCGCGATGGCGGCCAGTGGCGCCCAGGCGCCGCCGGCGACCGAGACCTTGAGTCCTGACGAGCGCGCGCAGCGATGAGGCCCCGAGCCGAACGGCGCGGCGGAGGCCCCTCGCGCCCCGCGTGCGGCACATCGCCGGAGAGGCGGGATGCCGGCACCGGCGGGGTCCGCTCGGAAGGCGAGTCCGTAGTATCTACCTGAGTTGCGCCGCTCCTCCCGGGTAGAAAGTGCGCTTCACGGCGGGGTGTCGAGAGACTAGCTTTGAGATGCGCATTCGGAAAGGTAGGTGCGTCATGAAACACGCAGTGGTCGGAGCGGTTCTCGGGGTGGCTCTGCTGGCGCTCGTCGCGGTGGCAACCGGCGCGGAAGAGCTGACGGTCAACTCCATCGTGTCGGCCCAGCGCTCCGGCGCCCCGGCCGGCGGCATCATCGCCATGATCAACAACCCGTCCAACACCATCGCCATGACGGCCGGCGACCTCGTCACGCTGCGCAACGCCGGGGTACCGGAGAGCGTCATCACCGCGGTCTGGGCACGCATCCCGGCACCCGCGCCGGCGCCCGTGCCGCTCCAGCCCGACGATCCGCGGCTGGTCGACTTCGTACGCTTGATCAAGTCCGGGGTGTCCGGGTCGATCATCGCCGAGCAGGTCAAGCAGTCGGGCCAGACCTACAACCTCTCGGTCAACGACCTTCTCTACCTCAAGGAGAACGGCGCCCAGGAGTCGACGATCGCCGCCCTGATGGCGACCAGCACCGGAGCTACGGCCGCGCCCGCCGCTGCTCCCTCCGAGCTGGCGTTCGACGACCTGGTATTCGTGAAGACGGGGTTCTGGAACAAGAACCGCAACGGCAGCCTGCTCATGAACGGCGACACCCTCGCCTGGAAGGACAACGGCGACCCCAAGGAGAACTTCACGTTCCAGACCACGGGGCTCGAAAAGGTGTGGCTCACCTGTGACGCGCGGGCCTCGGGAAACTTCTGCTACCAGATCAACTTCAAGATCGTCCAGGGCGACCGCTACCGGTTCCGGGACAGCCACCGCGATTCGGGTTCGAACGCGGCCGTCCTCAAGGTCATGGAGGCGCTGCGCACCTACTTCCCGCGCCTGACCTTCGCAACGCCGACCGTCGACGATTGACCGTCTGAAACGGCCGGTCGCGAGGCGCCCGGTCATGACACAGATCCTCGAGATCCGCGAAGGGTGGATGCGAGATGAGGCAACAGGAAGTGCGCGGCAAAGCGAAGAAGATACAAGGGCGGGTCAAGGAAGCGGTCGGCAAGCTCACCGGCGACAGCGCGCTCGAGCGGAAGGGCGCTCGCCAGCGAGCCGAGGGCACGATCCAGGAGGCGTCGGCAAGGGACGCCGAAAGATCACCGACCTCGCCGCCGGGATCGCCAAGGGATTCCGGAGGTAGAGCGCAGCAAGACCTTCGCCGGCCTTCACCCTGCAAGCGAGAGGGGGCTCAGGCGGCCCCTGAGAGAGGAGCACCGCTTCTCCTCTCGCGGTCCGCACGCGAAAGGAAGATGCCATGACGATGTCGTTCACGTCACTCCTGCTTCTCCTCCTGATCGCGGCCGTCTGCGGCGCCATCGGGAAGGCGATCGCCGGCAGCGTCCGCGGCGGACTGATCGTCTCGATCGTCCTCGGCTTCATCGGGGCCCTTCTGGGGCCGTGGGTCGCCCGGATGCTCAAGCTCCCGGAGCCGTTCATGGTCACCATCGGCGGGCATCCGTTCCCGGTCCTGTGGTCGATCATCGGCGCCGCGCTCTTCGTGGCGATCATCCACCTGGTCTCCCGGCGGAGGTGGTGACGGCCCGGCCGGCCGAGCCTCCCGCGCCTCGGGACGGCGCACCCCGACGCGGTCCGGCGGGGAGTCGCGTGAACCACGCCCACCGACCCCGTGGTAGGTCGCGCAGGTCGGTTGACCACCCGCGGTCATCCGAAGGGTAGTTTCTACCCACGCTGCGGTCGCGCAGTCGGGTAGTAACTGCGCTTCCCGAACAGGGATCCGGGGACTAGGTTGGAGTCACGTTCGAGATAAGAACGGGAGCTCACGAGGCGTGGATCGGTGGTACTGGAAAACGGAGGACCGAAATGCTCTGGACGATCTTCGTCATCCTGCTCGTGTTGTGGTTGCTCGGCATCGTCACGTCGTACACGATGGGCGGCTTCATCCACATCCTGCTCGTCATCGCCGTGATCATCCTGATTGTCCGGCTCGTCTCCGGACGACGCGTCCTCTAGCACCGAGGGAGGCAAGGTGAGCGCACTCAAGATCGTGGCGATCCTGTTGATCGCCGCCGGCGTCATCGGGCTGGTGTACGGCGGCATCACCTACACCAAGTCGACCCACAACGCCAAGCTCGGTCCGCTCGAGCTGTCGATCAAGGACAAGGAGACGGTCAACATCCCGGTGTGGGCCGGCGTCGGCGCCATCGTGATCGGGGGCATCCTGCTCTTCGTCCGCTTCAAGACGTGACCGAACGTTCACCTGCGCCTGGCCCCCAAGGCGCATCGACTCGCGGCCTGAAGCGCCGCCGGAAAGGAAACACGACAATGAAGAAGCGGTATCTCAAGCTCCTCGTTCCTGGGTTCTTCGCCGCGACGGCGCTCGCGCTGGCCATCGGGGTCGGCGCCCAAACGCCGCCTCCGCCAGCCCCCACGGCCCCGGCCGCCAGGAGTCATCACCCGGCCCCGATGACCGGCCACCACAAGGCCAGCGCCATGGCGGCTAAGCACGACGCCGAGATGAAGGCGGAGTGCGAGGCGATGATGGCCAAGAAGCAGGAGATGAAGGCCAAGCTCGACGCGATGGACGCCACGCTGGACAGGTTGGTGGCGGAGATGAACGCCGCCAAGGAGTCGAAAGAGCCCGACGCCCTGGAGAAGCCGATGGCGGCCGTCATCAACGAACTCGTCGCCCAGCGCAAGGCCACCCGCGCCATGAGGATGGAGATGCAGTCCGAGATGATGGCGCACATGACGCGGCACACGGCGATGCACGGCGCGAAGGGCGCGATGGACTGCCCGATGATGAAGAAGGGCGACGTCCCCGAGGCCAAGCCGGAAGAGACCAAACCCAAGATGTGAGGAACCCGCAGGACGGCGGGGCGTTCCGATCGACGCCCCCGCCGCCCGGCGCGTTCCCAGTCTGTGCCCGGAGCTGCAAGCCGGAGGCCGAAAAGAGGCGCTCGAAATGACAAGGGATCCAATTGGTGGCATCACCCTCGACCGAAGATCCCCGTACCCGAGCACGGACGCGGGGCAGGTCCACGCGTTCCCCTGCTCGAGCTGCGAGACGAGCCCCGATAGGGAGCCCGGACGCTACGGCGCCTTGGCCCAGGGAGACGTTCGGCCAGGAGCGCGGCCATGATGCACGGCGGGTGGTTCGGGATGAGCGGGGCCGGCTTGTTCTGGCTGTTCCCCGTCTTGATCGTCGTTCTCGTGGTGGTTCTCGTCGCATGGCTCTTTGGCAAGCGTGCCTCGCGGGACGGTCGCTAGGGAACCGGCCCGACGGTCGAGGGGAGCCCGCGGCGACGCGGAGGGCGCGCCTCCGACCGCGAAGCACCGTTGCAAAGAAGGGACGATTGAAGCCGATGGCAGCAGTCAACCGACAGATCACCCTCGCGGCACGCCCGGTGGGCTTCCCCAAGGTGTCCGACTTTCAACTGGTCTACTCCCCGGTGCCCTCACCCGTCGCAGGCGACGTGCTGGTCCGGTCGGTGTACCTCTCGCTCGATCCGTACATGCGCGGGCGGATGAACGATGCGGAGTCGTACGCTCGGCCCGTCGCCATCGGGGAGGTCATGACCGGCGGAGCGGTCGGGTTCGTCGTGGAGTCCCGCGATCCCGCGTTCCGATCCGGTGATGCGGTCGAAGGGATGCTGGGATGGCAGGAATACGCCGTGGCGCAGGCGCGCGACCTCAGGAAGGTCGACCCCGTCCTGGCGCCGATCTCGACGGCTCTCGGAGTGCTCGGCATGCCGGGGCTCACGGCGTACTTCGGCATGCTGGAGATCGGTGACCCGAAGCCAGGGGAGACCGTCGTGGTCTCGGGCGCGGCAGGAGCCGTCGGGATGCTGGCCGGCCAGATCGCCAAGATCGAGGGGTGCCGCGTCGTCGGCGTGGCGGGCTCGGACGCCAAGGTCGCGTGGTTGTGCGACGAGCTCGGCTTCGACGCCGCGTTCAACTACAACACCGCCGAGGGCTGCGAGCGCGCGCTCGAAGATCTCTGCCCCGCCGGGATCGATGTCTACTTCGACAACGTGGGCGGGGTGGTCACCGATGCGGTCGTCCAGCTGATCAACGTGAAGGCGCGGATCGCGGTCTGCGGTCAGATCTCGCAGTACAACCTGGAGACGGCGGAGGCGGGGCCGCGCTGGTTGCACCAGCTGATCGTCAAGCAGGCGAAGGTGCAGGGGTTCCTCATCTCCGCCTACGCCGAGCGCTTCCCCGAAGGGCGTGCGCAACTGGCGGCCTGGCTGGCGCAGGGGAAGCTGAAGTACCGGGAGCACGTCGCCCAGGGCATCGAAGCCGCGCCGCAGGCCTTCATCGGCATGCTGCAGGGGAAGAACCAGGGGAAGCAACTGGTGCAGCTCTCCGAGCTGTGACCAACCCCGCCGACGGGACTCGGGCCGGCAGTGAGAACCCCGCCCCGGCGTCCCGAGATCGGCCGTGAACCCCGATGACGGCGAACCTAGCAGCGGTCGACGAACTCGCACTCTCCAATCCCATCCCCCGCCGGGTCCTCTTCGCCGCCCCGCACGCCCAACGCGTGCCGATGCGCCTCAGCCCGGGCGAGGAGATCGGCGACGATGTCCTCGCTGACGTCGTGATCGCGGGGTGCCGAGACGGGCGAGGAACCGCGCCCTCGGAGGCGTCGTGCGGGCATGGCGAGCGCAGCAGGCCCTCGACTGCAGACGCCCGATCCGCGGTAGAAACATCGCCGTCCATGGCGAGAAAACCGAGCGCCGTGAGGTGGCCGAAGCGATGCCGTTCATACGTCTCGCGCCCTCGTCAGTCCGCGAGGTTGCCTCGCCCCCTCGCGGCCTCACAGTGACGAGCGAGTTGGACACGGCCTCCTGAGGACCGCAGGAAACGCCGAGTTGTGTCGCGCCGCCTGCGGCGGGGCGCCGCGCGTTGACGGTTCCTGTCCGCCTGCGCCGGGGCCCTCGCGACGGCTTCCTTCCGCCCGGCGGACGGGTGCGTTGACGTCCCGGCGGTGCGCTACACTGCGCGGGTCGCTCTTCCGAAGGAGGCAACGATGGCCGACATCAATCCCCCCGGGGTCCCCCCCGTTCCCCCGGTTCCTCCGGTTCCCCCGGTGCCGCCGGAGATGCAGCCGCCGGGAACCGTGCCGCCGCCTCCGCCCGGGGGCGTGCCGCCGGCGCCCGAGGCGCAGCCGCTGCCGTGGGAGCAACCGGGCTACCCCGCGCTCGAGGGGCTGTACGAGACCGCCAAGCTCGTCCTCACCGCGCCGAGCCAGGCGTTCGCCAGGATGTCGCTGACCGGCACGCTCGGCCGGCCGCTGCTGTACGCCGTGATCTTCGGCTGGGTCGGGATCATCGCCGGCCAGGCGTACAACATCGCGTTCCGCAGCGTGATCCACAACCTGATGCCCGGGATGATGAACCGCGGCTTCCAGATGCCGATCGCGTTCAGCGTGGCGATGATGGTGCTGGCACCGATCTTCGTGCTGCTCGGGGTGTTCGTCTGGTCGGCGATCGTGCACCTGTTCCTGATGCTCGTCGGGGGCGCCACCAAGGGGTTCGCCGCGACGGTGCGGGTCGTGTGCTACGCGGGGACGGTGCAGGTGTTCCAGATCGTGCCGTTCTGCGGCGGCCTGATCGGGTTCTTCTGGGCGCTCGTCCTCTACGTGATCGGCCTCGCGACCGCGCACCGCACCACCCAGGGCAAGGCCGCGCTCGCGGTGCTGCTGCCGGTGGTGCTGTGCTGCGTCTGCGTGGCGATCATCGCGATCGCGTTCGGTGCCGCCATCGCCGCCGCCGTCGGCCACCTCGGCCACTTCGGCCAGTTCGGCCGCTGAGCGCCGCGGTGAGGTGGCGCCCGCCGACCCGCGAGGAGCGCCAGCTGGCGCTCCTCTGGGGCGTGGCGGCGGTTTCCGCCTGGCTGCTGCGCCCGTTCTGGCTGGCGCTGGCGCCGCTGCTGCCGGCGTGCCCGTTCCGGGCGATCACCGGGATCCCGTGCCCGACGTGCGGCAGCACGCA
>JAJXUY010000166.1 GCA_021782525.1 Acidobacteriota bacterium
ACGTGGTGGAGAGCAGCTCCTCGAGCGCCGCGGCCGAGAACTCGGCGAAGAAGCGGGAGGCCGCGCGTTCCCTCTCCGCCTGTCCGGCCGCGTCGGCGACCTGGCCGGGGCCTGCGGCCTCCGGCGGCGCGGGCGCCGTCCGCCCGGTCCGGGGGGGTGCCGTGGCCCGCCGCAACTTGACCCGCTCGGTGCGCTCGCTCTCCTGCTGAGCGGAGATCAGGCTGGCGAGCTCCCGGGTGGCTTCCTGGCGCGCCGGGTCGAGCCGCAGCACCTTGTTGATGACCGCGATGGCGCGGGCGTAGAAGCCCTGCTCGGCCCAGTGCCTCGCCAGGGTGCGGTACACCTCGATCGCCTTCTCGCGCTCGTCCGCGAGCGCGAGGACCTCGGCTTGGCGGAGCAGCAGGTTGAGGTTCTCGGGCCGGTGCTTGATCTCCTCGGCGATTGCCTCGAGCGCGGTCCCGTAGTCGCGGTTGGCGAGGTAGTGGTCGAGGTTCTCGAACCGCGGCTTGCCCTTGGCCATCACGACCACCCCAACCGGGCGGCGATCGCCGCCGCGGCGGCCCGCGCCTCGCGGCGGAGGGCGGCACCGTCCACGCTCACGAGCGCTCCGTCGGCAACGACGGGGCGTCCGTCGACCACGACGTGCCGCACCGCCTCGATGCCGCCGCCGAAGACCACCATCGCGGCGGGGTCGGCGACCGGCTCCATCGCCCACGACGAGCAACCGAGGACGACGAGGTCCGCTTTCCAGCCGGGCTCGAGGCGCCCGACCCGCTCGAGACCCAGCAGCTCCGCGCCGCGCCAGGTCGCCATCTCCAGCACCGTCCACGGATCGACCGCGCCCGCGCCGTGGGCGAGGTTGTGGATCGTCCCGGCCAGCGCCATCTCGTGAAACACCGAGAGGCGGTTGTTGCACGGCGGACCGTCGGCGCCGAGGCCGACACGGACGCCGCCCGCGAGCATCCGCGGCAGATCGGCGATCCCCGAGGCGAGCTTGAGGTTGGCGCCGGGGCAGTGGGCGACGCCGGTGCGGTCGCGGGCGAGGAGGGCGAACTCCGCATCGTCGAGGTGGATGCAGTGTGCGAGCACGGCGTCGGGTCCGGTGATGCCGGCGTGCGCCAGGGCGGCGACGTTGCCGGCCCCGGTCCGCGCTCGCACCGCCCTGGTCTCGTCGGGGTTCTCGCTCGCGTGGGTGTGGAGGAGGTACCCATGCCGGCGGGCGAGCGCCACCGCGCCGTGCAGCAGCTCGTCCGAGCACGACAGGACGAAGCGAGGCGCCACCGCGTAGCGGAGGCGGCCGCCGCAGGCGCCGTGCCAGCGCTCGCCGAGCGCCTCGGCCGCGGCGAGCGATGCGTCGGTGTCCTCGAGCAGTCGGCGTGGGGCGCCGTCGCCGACGTCCATGTGGCACTTGCCCGAGGTCAGGCGGATGCCCAGCTCCTCGGCGGCGAGGAAGATCGCGTCCTGGCCGTGGGTGGTGCCCATGTCGAGCGCGGCGGTCGTCCCTCCGGCCAGCAGTTCGGCGATCCCGAGACGCGCCGCCGCCGCGATCTCGTGCTCCTGGAGGGCCGCCTCGTACGGCCAGATGCGTTCGCCCAGCCACGCCAGCAGCGGCCGGCCCTCGGCGCGGTGCCGCGCCAGGCTCTGCACCACGTGCACGTGGGCCTGGACGAACCCCGGCAGGACCAGGGCGTCGGTCGCGTCCAGGCGCGCCGCGCCGTCCGCCGGCAGTTCGCACCCGACCGCGGCGATGCGGCCGTCGCGGACGAGGACGTCGGCGACTCGCGCCTCGCCGGCGGCCGTCATCGGGACGACGGTCCCGCCGTGGACCAGCAGCGGCCGGGTGGTGCTCATGGGGTGTCGATTCTCGTAGCCGGCACGCCCCGTGTCAATTCCTGAGCAAACCTCTGTCTGGACGCTCCCCGGCCGGGCCGGGCCTGGCGTCTATACTGGCCACGTGCGCGGTGGACTCCGTCTCGGGCTGGGCCACATGGTGGCGTTCGTCATCGTGGCCCTGGTCCTCAATGCCCAGTTCACCTGGTGGGTCGTCTACTCGCTGCGCGACAACCGGGAGCGCCTCGACCTCGAGCGCAGCCTGGTGGAGTCGCAGATGCGGCTCGCCGCGACGCGGCTGCAGCTCCAGCTCCTCGAGGCCGAACGCTCGATCAGCGCGGTGCCGTCGGGCGTGATCCCGGTGGCGGTGTCGCCGTTCGTCGAGGTCCGGGTCGTCGATGTGATGGAGCCGGCGCACGCCGGCGCGCCGCCGGCCGCCGCCGGCCGGTGGGTCCAGCGCAACGGCCGGCTCGTCCTCGACCTCCCTCTCGGCCGCGGGCGGTCGGCGCTCGCCTTCCTCGACCCGCAGGCGCCCTACCGCTGGCTTGCCGCCACCGACCCCGACCTGCAGATCGTCGAGCGCGGCACGGTGCAGGAGGGGAGGCCGAGCGTCCATCTTGCCGCTCCGCTGGACGGCTTCTCGGTCACCCCCGAGTACCGCCACTGGAAGGAGCTGCTGCGCCGCTACCGGCAACGGGTCGTCGGCGTCCTCCTCGAGGGAGGCGCGTTCCTCGCGGCGATCGTCACGGCCGTCGGGCTGCTCTGGCGCGCCATGCGCCGCGAGGGGGCCTACGAGCGGCAACACCAGAACTTCATCTCGGCGGTGACGCACGAGCTCAAGACCCCGATCGCCGGGATCCGCCTCGCGCTCGAGACCGTGCTCTCGGGGAGGGTGGACGACGACGGCCGCAAGCGTTTCCTCGGCAACGCCCTGGCCGATTCCGAGCGGCTCGCCGACCTGGTGGAGAAGGTGCTCGAGGTGACCCGGTACGCGGGTGGGGCCCACCGCCTGCGGATGAGTCTGGGCGACCTCTCCCAGCTCGTCGAAGAGGAGGTGGTGGCGGCCGAGCGGCGCGCCGCGGCGAGGGGCGTGACGGTGGAAGCCGACGTCGTCCCCGGCGTACAGGCGACGTTCGACCCGGAGGCGATCGCGATCGTGATCTCGAACCTCATCGAGAACGCCCTCAAGTACGCCGACAGCGGCGAACCGCGGGTCGGGATCCGGCTCGCCGTCGAGGGGGGCGAAGCGGTGCTCGAGGTGCGCGACAACGGGGTCGGAATCGCGGCCTACGAGCTGGAGTCGATCTTCAAGGCGTTCTACCGCGCCGGCGACGAGGTGACGCGGCGGACCCCGGGCACCGGGATCGGTCTGTTCGTGGCGCGCGAGATCGTCGAGGGGCACGGCGGCAAGCTCACGGCGTCGAGCCCGGGACCGGGGCGCGGCGCCACGCTGCGCTTGGCGCTGCCGGGGGCCGAGGTACTACCCGAGGACGAGGAATCCGAGTACAGTGGCGGGAACGAAACGAGGTGAGCGATGGCGAGTCGCATCTTGATCGTCGAGGATGAGCGGCATCTGGCCGAGGCGTTGGCGCACAACCTGAGGTTCGAGGGGTACGAAACCGAGGTCGTCGGCGACGGCGAGAACGCGCTCGACCGCCTCGCGGCCGAGGACTTCGACCTCGCCGTGCTCGACGTGATGCTCCCCGGCATCTCGGGGTTCGACGTCTGCCAGCGGCTGCGCGAGGCGGGGAACCGGGTTCCCGTGCTGTTCCTGACCGCGCGCAGCGCCGACGCCGACCGCCTCGCCGGGTTGCGCCACGGCGCCGACGACTACATGACCAAACCGTTCCTGCTCGAGGAGGTCGTGCTGCGCATCCGCGGCATCCTGCGGCGGCAGGAGTGGTACCAGACGCCGGTGGCCGAGCGCGGGATCTTCAAGTTCGGCGGCAACGAGGTCAACTTCCGCACGTTCAAGGCCAAGGGCCCGCGCGGCGAGGTGGAGCTGACCGAGAAGGAGTGCATGCTGATGAAGCTGCTGGTCGAGCGCCAGGGGCAGGTCGTCTCGCGCGAGCTGATCCTCGAGCGGGTGTGGGGGTACAAGTACGGCTCCTCCTCGCGCACGATCGACAACTTCATCGTGCGCCTGCGGCGCTACTTCGAGACCGATGCGAGGCGGCCGCAGTACATCCACTCGGTGCGGGGGGTGGGGTATCGGTTCACCCCCGAAGGCGAACCCTCCTCCTGAGTGCGCCACCGATCCCGGGCCGTCTGCTGCGTTGCCCTTCGGCGGTTCGCATGCTCATGTGGCCTCCGGCCACACTCCGCTGCGACCGCCTCGGGCGCCTTGCATCCGGCCCAATCTCGGCGGCGCGGGCTACGCGCCGTTCACCTCGGCCCTGCCACTCGCGTGCTGTCCTTCCCGGGCCCCGGTCATTGCTGACCACGGACCACGGGCCACGGACCACGTTTTTCCGGAGCCCGAGCCCCGGTCTGCCGGAGTTGACACGCGCGCGGCGCTGCGATAGCGTCGCGGCGATGCGATACGTCGGTTGCCCGCGCCACCGTAACGACTGGAACTGGCCTGTGCGGCGGTAGGCGGGGCCTGTCCCCGCTTGGCCGCCGGGCGCAAGCGGGGGGAAGCGGTGGTAACCGATCACGACCTCCCCGCACCCGGCGGGGAGGTTCGAGCTTATGGAGATCGTTGCGACGTTCGTTCCGACCGGCGACGGCGACCCCGCCGACGCCGTGGCGCACGCCCCGGCCGGCGCCACGACCGTCGAGCTGCGCGCCGACCTGCTCGGCCCCGAGACGGCGCTCGGACGGCTGATCGCCGCCGCCGGCGTCCCCGTGATCGTGACGTTGCGCTCGCGGGCCGAGGGCGGCCAGGGTCCGGACGATCCCGCCGCGCGGCGCCGCTTCTTCACCGGCGCGGCCGCGCTCCCCGCCGCGCTGTTCGATCTCGAGGCGGCGCGCGACATCGGCCTGCTCGACGCGGTCGTCCCGCGCGACCGGGCGATCCTCTCGGCGCACTTCACCGAGGGCGTGCCGGGCGACCTCGAGGAGCGCGCCGCGGCGCTGCTCGCGGCCGGAACGCGCATGGTCAAGATCGTTCCCCACGCCCGCCGGCTCGAGGA
>JAJXUY010000167.1 GCA_021782525.1 Acidobacteriota bacterium
GCCGGCCGGGGCGCGTAGAATCGAGGCGTGCCGGCGATCGTGGAGGCGGATGACCTTGCCGTGTCGTTCCCTGACGGGGATGGGCGCCGGCGACTCGCGCTCGACGGGGTGACGCTCACCGTTGAGGAGGGCACGGCGATCGGTGTCGTCGGCGAGTCCGGCTGCGGTAAGACGCTGACCGCGCTCGCTCTCGTGCGCCTGCTCCCCGACGCGGCGCGGATCGAGCGCGGGGCGGTACGTCTGGCCGGCGAGGATGTCCTGCGGGCGTCCGAGGCGAGGATGAGCCAGCTGCGGGGCGAGGTGGCGGGGTTCCTCTTCCAGGAACCGTCGCGGGCGCTCAACCCGGTTCGCTCGGTCGGCGCGCAGGTGACCGAGGCGGCCAGGCTGCGGCGGCGGATCGGCCGTGACGGCGCCGCGAGGCTGGCGCGCCAGCTGCTGCGCGAGGTGGGGCTGGAGGGCGAGGAGCGGCTCGCGCGCTCGTACCCGCATCAGCTCTCCGGCGGCGAGCGCCAGCGCGCGCTCCTCGCCGCCGCGCTCGCTGGCGACCCGAGGCTGCTCATCGCGGACGAGCCCACCTCCGCGCTCGACACCGTCTCGCAGCGGCGGATGGTGGAGCTGATCCGGCGCCTGCGGGAGGAACGCGGCCTGACGCTGCTGTTCGTCAGCCACGACCTGGCTCTCGTTGGCCGCGTGGTCGAGCGGGTGACCGTGCTGTACGCCGGGGAGACGGTGGAGACCGCGGCTCGCGACGAGCTGTTCGCCGACCCGCGCCACCCCTACTCGAGGGCCCTCCTCGAGGCGCGGGCGGGTGGGGGCGGTGGGGGCATGTTTCCGACCGTGCCGGGAGCCGTGTCGCGACCGGGGGAGTGGGGGCACGGGTGCCGGTTCGCGCCCCGCTGCGTGCACGCCGACGACCGTTGCCGCCGGGCGCGTCCGGCGCTGACGGCCGCGGGCCCGGATCGCAGCGTGCGGTGCTTCCTCGCCAGCGACGAGGAGGAGCCCGGTGGCTGAGACCGGCGCGGCGATCGTGGCGGCCGAATCGGTCCGGCGCTCGTATGCGGGGCGGGGCGGCACCGTGCACGCACTGCGGGGTGTGACGTTCGCGCTGTGGCCCGGAGAGATCGTGGGAGTCGTAGGCCGCTCGGGCGCGGGGAAGAGCACGCTGGCGCGGCTCCTGCTCGGGCTCGAGCCGCCGGACGGCGGCACGGTCGCGTTCTCGGGGCGCCCGCTCGGAACGCTCGGCCCGGGCGAGCGCCGGCGCATGCGCCGGGCGGTACAGGCCGTGTTCCAGGACCCCAACGCCTCGCTCGACCCGCGCCAGCGGGTCGGAAGCATCGTCGGTGAGCCGCTCGCCGTGCATCGGCTGGCCGGAGGCTCCCGGCGGCGCAGGCGCGTCGAGGAGCTGCTCGGCGAGATGGGCCTGCCGCGCGACGAGGCGTTCCTCGGGCGGCTACCGCGCACGCTCTCCGGCGGCGAGCGCCAGAGGGTCGCGATCGCGCGCGCCCTGGCGTGCGGCCCCGCCGCACTGGTCCTCGACGAGCCGGTCTCCGCACTCGACGTCTCGGTGCGCGGTCAGGTGCTGAACCTCCTGGTGGAGCTGCACCGGCGTACCGGCATCGCGCTGCTGGTGATCGCGCACGACGTGCGCCTGGTGGCGCGGCTGTGCACCAGGGTGGTGGTGCTCGCCCACGGCGAAGCCGTCGAGGAGGGGCCGGTGGGTCGGGTGCTCGCGCGGCCGTCCCGCCCGGAGACGGCCGAACTGTTGGCCGCCGCGCGCTGGCTGAGCGGGGAAGAACCCGGCGGCGCGGATTGACGTTCTCAGGAGAGTGGGCGGCGCGGCGGGCCGGTTCCGCGATGCGACCGGGCCCGCGGGAGTTCGGGTAGAGTTGCGGGACGGCGGCCGCCAGTGAAACCAGGAGCGGGCTCGGCCCGTATGAGTGCAACGAGGCGAGAGCGGAGGGTCACGTGAGAATGAGGGGTCTTCTGAGCTTGGCAAGTGTTGTGATCGTCGCGATGTCGGTGAGCGCCGGCGCGGCGGAGCCGACGTTCGAGGTGGGTACGAAGCCCGGACAGCAGGTGCGCGGCGCCCGACTTGGTGCGCCCGAGATGCGGCTCTCGCTGCAGGACGCGATCACGACCGCGCTGGAGCACAACATCAACCTCGAGGTGTCCCGCCTCGCCTTCGCCTCGTCGCAGCAAGGGTTCCTGGGGAGCACGGGAATCTTCGACCCGGTGCTCGCGAGCGCTCTCGGAGGGTCGTACTCGGAGTCGCAGTCGACGAACCAGCTGGTCGGCGCGAACGTCGCCGTGGTGCGCCAGCGCGAGTTCAACCTCTCGCTCGGAGGGTTGGTCCCGACCGGCGCCAACTACTCGGTGGCGTGGACGAACTCCCGCACCAAGACCAACTCGTCGTTCTACTTCCTCAACCCGGCGTACAACGCCGGCCTGACGCTCTCCCTCAGCCAACCGCTGCTGAAGGGGTTCGGTACCGACGTCACGAGGACCGCCATCGAGGTGGCGCGCCGCTCCCGCGACATCTCCGCCGTGCAGTTCCAGGAGATCGTCATCAACACGGCCGAGGCCGTCGAGAACGCTTACTGGAACCTGGTCTACACGATCGACAACCTGAAGTCGAGGCAGCACTCGCTCATGCTCGCTCAGGACCTCCTGCGCGAAACACAGGCGCGCGTGCGGATCGGCACCTCCGCCCCGATCGATATCATCCAATCGGAGGCCGCGGTGGCGGCGCGCGAGGTGGACATCATCGTCGCCGAGAACGCGGTCGGGAACGCCGGCGACGTGCTCAAGGGGCTCATGGGGTTCGAGAACCCCGACGACTGGCAGAGCACGATCGTGCCCACCGACGCCCTCGAGGTGACGACCCGGGACGTCGATCTCGACCGCTCGATCGTCGAGGCGATCGACAAGCGGCCGGAGCTGCGCGTGACGAAGCTCCAGGTCGAGATCGGGGAGGAGAACCTCCTCGCCGCCCGCAACGCCACCAGGCCCCAGCTCGACTTCGGGCTGAACTACGGCTACGCGGGCGTCGGGGGGGACGCGGCCGTCATCGATCCCCAGACCGGGAACGTGATCTCGGTCAACCCGGGCGGTTGGGCCGACGCCCTCCGGCAGCTGCGCGAGCGCGACTACAACCAGTGGTCCGCCGTGGTCAACTTCTCCTATCCGCTCGGCAACCACCGGGCCAAGGCGCAGCTGGCCCAGAGCCGCTTCGCGGTCGCCACCGCGCGGCAGAACGTGGCGCTGCAGCGGCAGGTGGTCATCGAGGACGTGCGGAACGCGGTGCGCGGCCTCGAGGCGAGCGCCAAGTCGATCGCGGCCGCGGTCAAGTCGCGCGAGCTGGCCGAGCGCAACCTCGACGCCGAGCAGAAGAAGTTCGCCAACGGCATGTCGACCAACTTCCAGGTGGTCAAGATCCAGGACGACCTCGCGGCGGCGCAGGCGGCAGAGCTACAATCCCGCGTGTTCTACCGGCAGGCGGTGGCCACGTACGAGGTGGCGATCGGTTCGTTCCTCGACGCGCTCGGCATCTCGGTCAAGGGAGCGCCCGAAGCGAAGGAGCCGCACACGGCCCTCAAGGACGTCGGCTGGCTGAAGTTCGGCCACTGGGTGAAGGACGGCGGCGCGGCGACGAAGTGAGGCGGGAGGAGCATGTCGGTTCTCATCGAGATCCGTGATCTGGTCAAGGTCTACGAGATGGGGGACGTGCAGGTGCGCGCCCTCGACGGCGTTTCGTTCAACGTGGAGAAGGGCGAGTTCATCGCGATCATGGGGCCGTCGGGATCGGGGAAGTCCACCCTAATGAACCTGATCGGCTGCCTGGACACGGCTACCTCCGGGACCTATCGGCTCAACGAGCACGAGGTCTCGCACCTCGACGACGACGAACTCGCCCGCATTCGCAACCGCGAGATCGGTTTCGTGTTCCAGACGTTCAACCTGCTCTCCCGCGCGTCGGCCCTGGAGAACGTCGAGGTCCCGCTGGTGTACGCCGGCGTGCCGCGGCAGGAGCGGCGGCAGCGCGCGAAGGAGCTGCTGGCCATGGTGGGTCTGGGCGACCGCATGCACCACCAGCCGAACGAGCTCTCGGGCGGCCAGCGGCAACGGGTGGCGGTGGCGCGCGCCCTGGTCAACAACCCATCGCTGCTCCTCGCCGACGAGCCGACCGGGAACCTCGACTCGCGCACCGGCGACGAGATCATGGCCCTATTCGACGAGCTCAACCGGAAGGGGAACACGATCGTCCTCGTCACCCACGAGGAGGACATCGCGCGGCACGCCCGCGCCGTCGTCCGCCTGCGCGACGGCAAGATCGTCGAGGAACAGCACCGCGACGCCGCCGCGCCCGCTTCCTCGTGATGCCGGCGCGGGCCGTGGCTGTGGCAGACTAGGCGCGTGACGAGCGGCGACGCACCCACGGCGGTCATCGTCGGGAGCGGTCTGGCCGGGCTCACGTGCGCGCTGGAGCTCGCCGGGGCCGGGTGGCGGACGATCGTGGTGACCGCGGGGCGGGCCGGCCGCGACGGCGCCACGCATCGCGTCCACGCGCTCACCCCCTGGATCCTCCTGACGGCCCCGTGGGCGAAGGGGGACTCGCCGCAGCGCCTCCTCGCCGACCTCGAGAGGCGGGGGGAGGGGATGCGGCGGCCCGGCCTGGCCGAGGCGTTCGCCGAGAACGCCCACGCCGCGGCACGCGAGCTGATCGAGCTCCTCGACCTCGCGCCGGTGGCGGACGAGCCGGCGAAGCTGCCGGGCGACGAACTCCCGCGCGGGATGCGCTGCCTGCCGCGCAACCGCCACCTGCTCCTCGCCCCGCTGCTGCGGCGTTGCGCGGCGCTCGAGGTCGAGGTGCTCGAACGCACGCTGCTGTCGGGGTTGTGCCTCGACGGCGAGCGGGTGGCCGGCGTCACCCTGTGTCCCCGCGGCGGCGGCGCGCCGCGG
>JAJXUY010000168.1 GCA_021782525.1 Acidobacteriota bacterium
CGGGCCGGCGAGGTCGCAGAACACCGCCAGCGTGCGCCCGGCCGCGCCCTCCGCGGCGTGCGCCAGGGCCACCAGCGGCGCGATCCCCGCGGGCGTCAGGTGCGCGGCGTTGAGGCGGAAGACGTCGGCGCCGGCGTGCGCGAGCGCCGCCACCGCGCCGGAGTCGGCCGAGGCCGGCCCGAGCGTCGCCACGATCTTGGTCCTGCGTGCGCCGTCGCCGGCACCGCTCATCGCGATCGCCCCCGATCCGCCGGGATCGACCCGGCCGCCCGAGGAGACGGTAGCACGCGACGCCGTGCGGATCACACCTGCAGGCGGTCGCCCTCGCGGGCGACGAGCGCGTACAGGGCCGGCATGAGGAAGACGCTGATGAGCAGGCGTGAGAACAGGCCGGAGACAATCACCAGCGCGAACGGGCGCTGCGAGTCGGTGCCGACCCCGGTCGCCACGGCGGCCGGCAGGAGGCCGAGCGCGGCGACCAGCGCGGTCATCATGATCGGGCGCAGGCGCAGCAGCGCCGCCTCGCGGGCGGCGCCGGCAATCCCCATCCCGCCGAGGCGCAGCTCGTTCGCGTACGAGATGTAGACGACCGCGGTCTGCACCGAGACCCCGAACAGCGCGATGAACCCGATCCCGCTCGACACCGAGAACGGCGTGCCGGTCAGCCAGAGCGCCGCGAGCCCGCCGATCGGCGCCGAGAGCAGCACGCCGAGCACCGTGATGAGCGGGAACTTGAAGTTGCCGTACAGGGCGAACAGCAGCAGGAAGATCACGAACAGCGTCAGCGGCAGGACGATCCGCAGCTGCCGCCGCGCGGCCGTGTACTCGCGGTACTCGCCGCCCCACGAGACGCGGTACCCCTCCGGGAGCGACACGCGCGCCGCGACCTGGCGCTGCGCGTCCTCGACGGCGCCGGCGAGGTCGCGACCCTCCACCGAGTACTGCACGCCGATGTAGCGCGAGTTGGCCTCGCGGTAGATGAACGAGGCGCCGTTGACGACCTTGATGTCGGCCAGCTCCCTGAGCGGGATCTGTTGCCCGCCCGGGGTGGCGACGAGGATGTTGCCGATCTCCTCCGGCGTGCGGCGGAACTGCGGTGCCAGGCGCACGACGAGGTCGAACAGCCGCTCGCCCTGCACGACCTGGGTCGCGGCGGTGCCGCCGACCGCGGCCTCGACCAGGCCGTTGATGTCGGCGACGTTGAGGCCGTAGCGGGCGATGCGGGCGCGGTTGGCGGTGACCGTGAGGGACGGCTGGCCGAGCTCCTGGACCACGGTGATGTGCGCCATCCCGGGCACGCCCGCGAGCACGCGCTTGATCTGCTTGCCCTTCGCCTCGAGCACCGCCAGGTCGGGGCCGAACACCTTGACCGCCAGCGCGCTCTTGAGGCCGGTCTCCGCCTCGTCGACCGCGTCCTCGGCGGGCTGGGTGTGGTTGAACACGATCCCCGGGAAGACGCGCAGCCTGGCCATGATGGCGTCGGTCAGCTCGTCCTTGGTCTTGTACGGCCCGCGCCACTCGCGGTACGGCTTGAGGCCGACGTAGAACTCGACGTTGAAGAAGCCGGTGGGGTCGGTGCCGTCGTCGGGGCGGCCGTGCTCGGAGGCGACGACCGTGACCTCGGGGAACGAGCGCAGGATCGCCCGCACCTGCGGGGCGATCTTGCGCGACTCCTCGAACGAGATGGTGTACGGCATCGTGCCGCGGATCCACAGCGCGCCCTCGTCGAGGTGCGGCATGAACTCGGCCCCGATGCCGGGGATGAAGAGGAGCGAGCCCGCCAGCAGCGCGAGCGACACGACGGCGGTGCCGCGCGGATAGGCGAGGCAGAGGTCGAGGCCGCGGGCGTACGCCCGCTTCACCGCCTCGAACGCCGGGTTGCGCCGCTCGCGCACCCCCCTGCGTAGCGCCCACGAGCACAGCACCGGCAGCAGCGAGAGGGTGAGAATGAGCGAGCCGACGAGGGCGAAGATCGTGGTGTCGGCCATCGGCTTGAACAGCTCGCCCGAGGGCCCGGAGAGGACGTAGATCGGCAGGAAGCCGGCGACGATCACCGCGACCGCGAAGAAGATCGGCCGGTCCACCTCGGCCGCCGCCGCCGCGATCACCTCGCGCACTTTGTACTCTTGGCCGGCGCGGGCGGCGAGCTGGCGGAACACGTTCTCCACCATCACCACGGCACCGTCCACCAGGATGCCGAAGTCGATCGCGCCGATCGAGAGCAGGTTCGCCGGGATGTGCCTGAGGTCGAGGCAGACGAACGCGAACAGGAGCGAGAGCGGGATCGTCACCGCGACGACCAGCCCGGAGCGCACGTTGTAGAGGAAGAAGATCAGCACGACCACGACCAGGACCATGCCGCGCAGCAGGTTGTCCTCGACGGTGCGGGTCGTCAGCGCAATCAGGTCGCTGCGGTCGTAGTAGGGATGGATCTTCACGTCGCGGGGCAGGATCGAGCGGTTGAGCTCGGCGGTCTTCGCCTCGACGCGCTTGAGCACGACCTGGGCCTGCTCGCCGGTCTGCATGAGGATGACGCCCTCGACCGCGTCGTCGCGGCCGTCGAAGCCGAACTGCCCGAGCCGCGGCGCGTGGCCGATGACGACGCGGCCGACGTCGTGCACCAGCACGGGCGTGCCGTCGTGGACGGCGAGGACGACGTCGCCGATCTCCTCAGGGGTGTGCAGGCGGCCGAGGCCGCGGACGTAGTAGAACTGTCCGCCCTGCGAGTAGAAGCCGCCGCCGGCGTTGCCGTTGTTGGCCGCGAGCGCCGCCGCCACCGCCGGCACCGAGAGGCCGGCGCCCGCGAGCCGGGTGGGGTCGAGGACGACCTGGTACTGCATCGTCTCGCCGCCGAAGCCGGAGTCGTCCGCGACCCCCGGCACGCTCTTGTACTGGCGCTCGACGATCCAGTCCTCGATCGTCTTCAGCTCCATCGGCGTGCGGTCGGGGCTGTCGAGCACGTAGCGGTAGATCAACCCCGAGGGCGACGACAGCGGCGCCAGCTGCGGCGTCACGCCGTCGGGCAGCGAGGCGCCCCCGGCGCGCTCGAAGGCGAGCTGGCGGGCGAGGTAGTTGTCGGAGCCGAACGCGAACGTCATGCGCACGTCCGAGAGCCCGTACAGCGAGATCGAGCGCAGCGTCGTCATGTGCGGGATGCCGTTCATCTCGACCTCGAGCGGCACCGTGATCAGGCGCTCGACCTCCTCGGCGGCGTGGCCCGGCCACTGGGTGATGAACTCCACCATCGGGGGCGAGAGGTCGGGGTAGGCGTCGACCGGCAGGCGCGAGAACGACCAGATCCCGGCGCCGACCAGCAGCGCAGCGAGCAGGACGGTGAGGAAGCGCTGCTGCAGCGCGGCGGTGACGATGCGGTGGATCAGCGATCCGGTGCGCGAGTGATCGTCGGCCGGCAGCACGGGGCGCTCGCTCACTGGCTCTGCGCGAACTGCATGAACAGCCCGCCCTCCACCACCACGCGCTCGCCGGGCGCCAACCCGGCGCTGATCTCCTGCCGGTCACCGGCGCGTTCACCGAGCGTGACCCGGTGGCGACCGAAGCTGCCGTCGGCGTTCTCGACGAAGACGAACGGCAGGTCGTCGTCGTCGCGCAGCAGCGCCGAGACCGGCACCATGATGCCGGTCGTCGGCCGGCGTGAGCGGATCGCGACGCGCACGTACATGTCCTTCTTCAGTGCGCCGTCCGGATTGGGCGTGACCACGCGCACCGCGACCGCCCGCGTGTCCGGGTTGACGAGCGCCGAGATGTTGTCCACCGTGCCCGCGCGCGAGATCCCGGCGGTGGCGCTGGTGACCTCGGCCGGATCGCCGAGCGCGACGAACGGCAGGTCGCTTTCGAAGATCTCGGCCATCACCCAGACCGTCGACGTGTCGGCAACGGTGAAGCACGGCGTGGCGCCCGCCTGCAACAGCTGGCCCGGCGTGATCAGGCGCTCCACCACCGTCCCGGTAAGCGGCGACCTGATGACGCCCTGCGGCGGCGCCGCGTCGCGGCCGGCGCGCAGGTCCGCGATCGCCCGCTCGCCGACGCCGAGGGAGCGCAGCTGCTGCACGGCCGCGTCGCGGTCGGCCGCGGCGGAGATCGCGTCGGTCTCCGCCTGCTCCACGTCGCGGCGGGCGATCCCGTCGCTGGCGAACAGCTGCTGGTCGAGCGTCGAGATGCGGGCGGCGTTGCGCGCGGTCGCCTCGGCCTTGCGGTAGGCGCTGACCGCGGCTGCGAAATCGGGCGAGACGGTGACCGCCAGCGGCTGCCCGCGCCGGACCGCCGCGCCGAGCTCGACCAGGATGCGCGCGACCGGGCCGGAGAACGGCGCGATCACCTGCGTTGCCCGGTCGCCGTCGAAGGCGACCGTCCCGGTGGCC
Source organism: Acidobacteriota bacterium (assembly GCA_021782525.1). The sequence continues at coordinate 4,380 of JAJXUY010000168.1, forward strand.
TGGACGGTGCGGAAGAACGGCGCCCGGGCCGCGGTCTCGACGTGGATCTTCTCGCGCTGTCCGGGCCCGAGCGTGAACGCGGACGGGTTCGCGGGCGGGTCGGCCGGGGCGCTCCCGGCGCGCGTGCAGGAGCCCAGCACGGCGAGCGCGGCGGCGGCCAGTGCGGCGGCGAGGATGCGGGGGCTACCGATCATCGGAGTCTCCAGTCGGCTGCGGCAGCGGCGCGCCCACGGCGCGCTCGAGGTCGGCGAGCGCGTCGTCGGCGGCGCCGAGGGCGTTGGTGTACTGGGTCCTGGCGTCGAGCATCGTGCGCTTGGCGTCGAGCACGTCGAGAGCGGAGGAGCCGCCGAGCCCGTAGCTCACCGAGGCCACGCGGTAGGCGTCGGCGGCTTCGGGGAGGAGTTGATCGCGGAGGTAGGCGACCTGGCGCAAGGCGGTGTCGGCGTTCGCGAACGTGGTGCGGACGTCGAGTGCGACCTGGGCATCGAGGTCGCGGGCGTCGGCGGCGAGCTCGCTCTCACGGTGGCGCGCCTCCGCGATGAACCCCTTCTCGTGCTGCCGGAAGAAGAGCGG
>JAJXUY010000169.1 GCA_021782525.1 Acidobacteriota bacterium
CCGCAGCATCTCCGGCCGGTGGTCGGTAGAGACGGCGGCCTTGCGGTCTTGAACCGGCCACCGACCACCGACAACCGGCCACGGTCGTCAGGACTCGTCCGCGGCGGCGGCGGGACGGGCCAGCGTCGGCAGGATCTCCCGCAGCTTCTCCTCGAGCTCGGTGGCGACCTCCGGGTGCTCCTTGAGGAACGCCCGTGCGTTCTCGCGCCCCTGGCCGAGGCGCGTCTCGCCGTACGACAGCCAGGTGCCGGACTTGCTCACCAACCGGTGCTCGACGCCGAGGTCGAGCAGTTCGCCGTGCTTGGAGATCCCCTCACCGTACAGGATGTCGAACTCGGCGACGCGGAACGGCGCCGCGACCTTGTTCTTCACCACCTTGACCTTGGTGCGGTTGCCGACGGCGTCCTCGCCGGACTTGATCGCGCCGATGCGGCGGATGTCGAGACGCACCGAGGCGTAGAACTTGAGGGCGCGCCCGCCGGTCGTGGTCTCGGGGTTGCCGAACATCACCCCGATCTTCTCCCGGATCTGGTTGATGAAGATCACGCACGTCTTGGACTTGGAGACGATCCCGGTGAGCTTGCGCATCGCCTGCGACATCAGGCGCGCCTGCAGTCCCATCGAGGAGTCGCCCATCTCACCCTCGAGCTCGGCGCGCGGGACGAGCGCGGCCACGGAGTCCACGACGATGACGTCCACCGAGCCGGAGCGGATCAGCGTCTCGGCGATCTCGAGCGCCTGCTCGCCGTTGTCCGGCTGCGCCACCAGCAGGTTGTCGATGTCGACGCCGAGCTTGCCGCTGTACTCGGGGTCGAGGGCGTGCTCGGCGTCGATGAACGCCGCGAGGCCGCCGAGCTTCTGCGCCTGCGCGATGACGTGCAGCGCCAGCGTCGTCTTGCCCGACGACTCCGGTCCGAAGATCTCGACCACCCGACCACGGGGGATCCCGCCCACCCCGAGCGCCGCGTCGAGGCCGATCGACCCGGTCGGGATGACGTTGACGTTGACCGCCTCCTGGGCGCCCAGCCGCATGATCGCGCCCTTGCCGAACTGCCGCTCGATCTGCGCGACCGCGGTCTCCAAAGCCTTGAGCTTCTCCTGGTTGTACTCAGCCATGGTGACACCTCTCCTCTTGGTTGTCGCGTGGACGGGTTGGCCGTGAGGCCACCTCAAGATGCTAGGACGCGCCCCAGGGCAAGTCAAGAGAGACGGGGCGCAGGGTGCAGGGCACAGGGCTCCGGAAGACGTGGTTCGTGGTCCGTGGTCCGTGGTCCGGAAAGAAAGGGGTCCGGGCACCGGGCTCCGGACCGACTGTGGATCGTGGCTCGTGGATCGTGGCTTGAAGAGACCGGGGTCCGTGGTCCGTGGTCAGAAACGAAAGGGGCCCAGGGTCCGGAAGAGCAACAAGGTCGATCGTGGATCGCAGGAACGTGAAGGCGGCGGACTGGGCGAGCTGAGGAGCAGAACGGAACGGACACCCTCGTTCCGATGCCTTGCCATGTCGGGCGGCGAGCCACAGGCCACCGACCGCGTCCGTCTGTCGATGTACAATCCCACAGGACTTTGCGGCCATGACAGCCAGACTTGGGGGGCGACTCGGCCTGGACAAGGTCGTGAGGTTCATTGTCTCCAGAGGGATCGGGGACGTCGAGTCGGTGTCGTGCGCGCGTGAGCGAAGTGAGAGCCTACAGGCGGAAGCCCGGCCGCGAACAGGGCGAGGGGGAACGATCTCGTGCTGAAGGCGGGCGTGCGCGTCGGGCCGTACGAGGTGCTCTCGCAACTCGGAGCGGGCGGGATGGGGGAGGTGTGGCGTGCGCGCGACGCCCGTCTCGGCCGGGACGTCGCGATCAAGGTCTTGCCGGCCGCGTTCGCCTCCGACCCCGACCGGCTGCGGCGTTTCGAGCAGGAAGCTCGCGCCGTGGCGGCGCTCAACCATCCCACGATCCTCGCGCTGTACGACGTCGGGACGCACGACGGCGCCCCCTACATCGTCACCGAGCTCCTCGAGGGCGAGTCGCTGCGCGAGCGCCTGGACAGCGGGCCCGTGCCGGTCCGCAGGGCCGTGGAGATCGCGGTCCAGGTGGCTCAGGGGCTTTCCGCAGCGCACGAGAAGGGCATCGTCCACCGGGATCTGAAACCCGCCAACGTATTCCTCACCAACGACGGCCGCGTCAAGATCCTGGACTTCGGCCTGGCGAAGCTCGCCCCGCCGCCGACCGAGGGCGATGCCGCCGGCGCGACGACGGTCATCGGAGCGACCGGCGCCGGGATGGTACTCGGCACCGTCGGGTACATGTCGCCGGAGCAGGTGCGCGGGCTGGCCGTGGACCAGCGCTCGGACATCTTCTCGCTGGGGTGCGTGCTGCACGAGATGATCGGCGGGGCAGCCCCGTTCGCGCGGGAGACCGGGGTGGACACGATGTCGGCGATCCTGACCAAGGATCCCCCTGAACTCGCGGGCCCGGGTCTTGCGGTGCCGGACTCGCTCGAGCATGTCGTGAGGCGGTGTCTGGAGAAGGAAGCGGGGCGGCGGTTCGCCTCCGCGCACGACCTCGCCTTCGCGCTCGCCGAGGCGTCGGGACCGAGCGCGGCGCCCGCGCCGGCGACCGCGCACGGCCCGGCGGCGTGGAGGACGCCGATCCTCACCGCCTCGGCGCTCGCCGTGGCGGCCCTGCTGGCGGCGGTCGCCTTCCGTTTCCTGCCACGCGGCTCTTCGGCCGGGCCGGTGAAGGCGGCCGTGCCGAGGGTCGTGGTGCTGCCGTTCGAGAACCTCGGGTCTCCGGAGGATGCCTACTTCGCCTCCGGGATGACCGACGAGATCACCAGCCGGCTCGCGAGCGTCCAGGGGCTGGGCGTGATCTCGCGCACCACGGCGGCACAGTACGAGAACACGAAGAAGACGGTGAAGCAGATCGGCGGCGAGCTCGGCGTCGGCTACGTGCTCGAGGGCAGCGTGCGCTGGGAGCACGGCGCCGACCGCGCCAGCCGCGTGCGCATCACCCCGGAGCTCGTCCGGGTCGCGGACGACACGAGCATCTGGTCCGAGCGCTACGAGCGGGTGCTGGCGGACATCTTCGCCATCCAGTCGGAGGTGGCGGAGAGCGCTGTCAAGGCCATGGGCCTCACCCTGGTTCCGCGCGAGCAGACCGCACTCGAGAGCTCCTCGACTAGCGACATGCAGGCGTACGACCTCTACCTCCGCGGCCGCGCGGAGGCCTGGCGCAGCGACGGCGAAGGCGACATGGACGCCGCAATCCACCTCTTCCAGGAAGCCGTCGACCGCGACCCGCACTTCGCCGAGGCGCTCGCCGGGCTCGCCAGGCACCAGCTCCGGATGGCCTGGTTCTATCGCAGGCATGACCGGGACCTGCTCCTGAGGGCCCACGAGGCCGCCCAGCGCGCCGTGCAACTGCGGCCGGACCTGGTCGAGACGCACGACGCCCTTGGCTGGTACTTCTACCTGGGCGAGCTCGACTACGCCCGGGCGCTCGACGAGTTCGCCGCTGCGCGAAGGATCCAGCCGAACAACAGCGACGTGCTCCTCGGGGTCGGTTCGGTCTACCGCCGGCAGGGACGGTGGCGGGAGGCCGCCGAGGCCATGGCGTCGGCGGTCGAGTTCGACCCGAAGAACGCGGTTTTGCTCGGAAACGCGGGCCCCACCTACATCCTCGCGCGACGCTACGCCGATGCCGATCGCATCCTGAGCGAGGCCATCGCTCTCAGCCCCCGTTGGGCCATGCCCTACGGGCAGAGGGCGTGGCTCCAGGTGTTGTGGCATGGCGACACGCAGAAGGCCAGCGCGCTGCTGGACGGCGCCGCAACGGTCGAGGGGCTCACGGACGACGCGGCGGTCCTGGCCATCCGGGGGTTCATGGTCGCGCTGGCACGCCGCGACTACGCGGGCGAGCTGCGGCGCCTGGATGCGGAGAAGCGACCGACCATCGCCAACGTGAACTGGTATCTGCCCGTGCCGCTGCTGCGCGGGGAGGTGGAGTGGCTGGCCGATCGCCCCGTGCCGGCGCACCAATCCTTCGACGCCGCACGGGGCGAGCTCGAGAAGGCGGCGCGGGATGATCCCAACGATTCGCGCATTCACAGTTCGCTGGCCATTGCCTACGCCGGGCTTGGCCGGAGCGACGACGCCGTACGGGAGGGAGAGCTGGCGTGCAGGCTCATGCCTCCCTCCAAGGACGCGTGGCTGGCCCTCTACCGCATCGCGGATCTTGCCCTGGTCTACACCATGGTGGGAAAGGTGGACACGGCCATCGCTCGGCTGGATGAGCTGCTCGCAGGATCCGGCGAGTCCACACCCTACGTCTTCCGGCTCGACCCCCGTTTCGACGCGCTGCGCTCCGACCCGCGCTTCCAGGCGCTGCTCACCGGGAACCAGGCGAAGTCTTAGACGGGGCGTCTCGTCTCGGAAATACCGTGGGTCGTGAAGCGTGATTCATGGGTCGCAGAAAGGTCAAAGCGGAGGGGCTGAGGAGCTGAGGGGAAGAGACACTCCCTGGTCTCCTGCTCCTCCGCTCCTCTGCTCGCCCGCTCAGCCGCGGGCGGCGAGGAGGGCGCGCAGGTTGCGGCCGAGAACCGGCTCGGCGTACGGCTGACCGAGCCACGCCAGCTTGCAGCGCACGCCGAACCCGGCGCGCCCGCCGTCGTCGCCGCCGCCCTCGAGGAGCGTGCGGGTCTCGGTCTCGGAGAACTCGACGCCGGTGTCGACCACCTCCATCTCCCCGTTCGCCGGGCACACCTGCTGGCAGGCGACGCAGCCGAGGAGGCACTCGTGGGCGGCGGCGGGGAGCCACTCCGGCCAGTCGCCTGGCACCTCGTTGAAACGGGTGAGGCAGCGCTCGCCGTGGAGGAGCACGCGCTCGCCGTCGATCGCGCCGGTCGGGCAGACCGCGGCGCACGCCGCGCAGCCGGCGCACGCCTCGAGCAGCGCA
>JAJXUY010000005.1 GCA_021782525.1 Acidobacteriota bacterium
ACTACCTGACGCTGGCGCGCGCGGCGGGGACGCTCTCGGGCGGCGAGTCGCAGCGCATCCGCCTCGCCACCCAGATCGGCTCCAAGCTGATGGGGGTCCTCTACGTGCTCGACGAGCCCTCGATCGGCCTGCACCAGAGGGACAACCGCAAGCTGCTGGCGACGCTGCAGGGGATGCGCGACCTCGGCAACACCGTGCTCGTCGTCGAGCACGACGAGGAGACGATGCGCGAGGCCGACTGGATCGTGGACCTCGGCCCCGGCGCCGGGATCCACGGCGGCGAGGTCGTCGTCGCCGGGCCGCCGGCCGCGGTCATCGCGTCACCGCGCTCGCTCACCGGCCGCTACCTCGCCGGTAAGCTGACGATCGCGGTGCCGGCCGCGCGCCGCGCCGGCAACGGCCACCGGCTCGTCGTCCGCGGCGCCCGCGAGCACAACCTCAAGGGGATCGACGTGGCGTTCCCGCTCGGCACCTTCATCTGCGTGACGGGCGTGTCCGGGTCGGGGAAGTCGACGCTCGTCAACGAGATCCTCTACAAGGCGTGCGCCCGTTCGCTGTACCGGGCGATCGACCGCCCGGGGACGCACGCGCGCCTGGAGGGGGTCGCGTACATCGACAAGGTGGTGGACATCGACCAGGCGCCGATCGGGCGCACGCCGCGCTCCAACCCGGCGACGTACACCAAGGTGTTCGACCCGATCCGCGAGCTGTTTGCGATGACCCCCGAGGCGCGCTCGCGCGGCTACAAGCCGGGGCGGTTCTCGTTCAACGTCCGCGGCGGCCGCTGCGAGGCGTGTGGGGGGGATGGTCAAATCAAGATCGAGATGCACTTCCTCCCCGACGTCTACGTCACCTGCGAGGTGTGCAAGGGGCGGCGCTACGGGCGGGAGACGCTGGAGGTGCGCTACAAGGGGCTCGACATCGCCGAGGTGCTCGACCTCACCGTCGAGCAGGCGAGGGAGTTGTTCGCGGCGCACCCGAAGATCGCGCGGGTGCTCGACACGATCGTCGACGTCGGCCTCGGCTACATCACGCTCGGGCAGTCGGCGACGACGCTGTCGGGGGGCGAGGCGCAGCGCATCAAGCTGTCGCGCGAGCTGGCGCGGCGGGCGACGGGGAGCACACTGTACATTCTCGACGAGCCGACGACGGGGCTGCACTTCGACGACACCAAGAAGCTGCTCGCGGTGCTGCACACGCTCGTCGAGCGCGGCAACACGGTCGTCGTCATCGAGCACCACCTCGACGTGATCAAGACGGCCGACTGGGTCATCGACCTCGGCCCCGAGGGCGGCGACGGCGGCGGCGAGGTGGTCGCGGCCGGCACCCCGGAGGAGGTCGCCCGCGTCAAGGCCAGCTACACCGGCCAGTACCTCGCCCGCGTGCTCGGCCTCCCGCAGGCGAAGGCGAGCTGAGAAGCCGGGGTCCCGGCCCCGGGGGCCGGGGTCCGAGAGAGGTGGCAGGGTCACCAGCGTCGATCGCGCTGAGGCCGTCGGGTCCTTGCGCTCCCAGATGGTGCGGGCCGCGGCGTCTCTATCCGACGATGCCTACGCGCGTGAGCCGCGAGACCGCGCCCTGGCCCATCGCAGCCTGACGGTTGGCCTCGGGGTCACTGGACGGTGATGCGGACGGACGAGGACGCGATCCTCGTGAACGGGAGCCGGACCTGGAAGGTGTGCTCACCGGAGGCCAGCGGCCAGCGCACGTCGTACGGGTAGTCCGCCACCTTGAACGGCGCGCCGTCGACGTACCAGACGACCTGGGGCGCAGGAGGCTCGACCACGGCCCGGAGCGACAGCGTCCCCAGCTCGCTCGGCGTCTCGGGGTCGCGAAGCAGGCGAGTGCCGGTGCGAGGCGACGCGATGTGCAACCTGACCACTACGGGCGCCAAACCGGCCGCCGCCCCGGGCGCGTCCTGCAGGAGGCCCAGGCGAGCGAGCGCGCCGATGCTCGCCGGCGGCTGCGGCACGCCGTGGCTGGCAGCCCACGAGGCGTAGCGGGCCGGAAGGACGGTGAACGTCCGCACGTCGACGAAGCGCGCCGGTGTCCGGGAGGTGGCGACGGCGCCGGTGCGGGTGTCGACGGCGACCCGGAGGTGGGCGTCGCACACGGCGAGCGGCTCGGTGCCGGGGCGGAACCACTCGGACGTCGTGCGTTCGCAGAGCGGCGACGCCACCTTGCCGGTGACCGCGCAGAGGCGGACCTCGCGAAACCCCACCGGCGGCGGGAACGGGAGGTCCATCAGGCCGTCCTGCTGGTCGGCATGCAGCGAGAGCAGGACGCGATGGGCGATGAGCGCCGCGCTCGAGTACCCGGTGAGCCCGGTCATCGGGCGGTAATCGGCGCGCCCGACCCAGACGCCGACGAGGTAGCGCATCGAGTACGCCATCGCCCAGGCGTCACGCTGATCGGGCGAGGTGCCGGTCTTGACCGCGACCGGGAACGGGTACTCGGACGCCCCCATGCGCGGGAAGCTCGGCAAGCGGGCGAGCGGATCGGAGAGGAACAGTGAGATCTGGCGCACCGTGTCCTCGGAAAGCACGCGCCTCGGGCTGTGCTCCCGGGCCTGGAGGTACCAGACCAGGTCCCCGAAGCGGCCGTCGCCGGCGAGCACGGTGTACGCGTGGACCAGGCGCGTCAGGGTGACGGGCATGCCGCCCACGGCAAGCCCGAGCCCGAAGTAGCGCGCCGGCAGGCGGCCGTCTCCCACGCCCAGGTCGCGCAGAAAGGTGTACCCCTCGTCGATCCCGAGCCTGGCCAGAAGGTCCACAGCCGGCACGTTGCGGGAGTTGGCCAGGGCGGCGCGCGGCAGCAACGGACCCAGGTAGTCGTCGTCCGCGTTGACGATCCCGCCGGGCCCGCGCTGCAGGTCATCGAGGATCGTGCCCGGCGTGATCACGCCGAGATCGAGAGCGAGGGCGTAGAGCAGCGGCTTGAGGGTGCTTCCCGGGGAGCGCGGCAGGCGGGTGAAGTCGATCGCCCCGCGCCGCGGCCCGTCGAAGAAGTCGGTCGAACCGACGCACGCCACCACCTCGCGGGTGCGCCGGTCCACGACCATGACGGCGGCGTTGCCGGCGCCGAGGGCGTCCCAGTCGGTCACGGCGTTGGCCGCGATCGCCGCGACCCGCTCCTGCAGCGCGAGATCGATGGTCGTGTCGATGATCCGGGGCTCGCTGTCGCCGCCTGCAGTGCGCTCCCGCAGCTCCCGCTCCCAGCGCAGGATCTCGTGCAGGGCCGGCACCGGCCGGGTTTCTCGCGTCGGCACGCGCAACCGGTCGAGCTGCGCCGCGGCGAGCTCGTACTCGGCGGCGCTGACCACGCCCTGCGCACGCAGGAGCCCGAGCAGGCGATGGCCGCGCGCGATCGCGCGACCCCGACCCTCGTGGTCGAACGGGTTCATCCTGGTCGGTGCCTGGGGCAGCGCGGCGAGAAATGCGATCTCGGCCCACGAGAGGTCTTCGAACGGCTTGTCGAGGTACCGTCGGGCGGCGTACGCGATGCCGTGGATGCGGTTGCCGTACGGCGCGAGGGTGAGGTACTGCCTGAGAACGGCCTGGCGGCCGTAGCGAGCGGTGAGGAAGACGCCGGTCAGCGCCTCGACCGCCTTGCGGAGGTACGTCCTGCCGCCGGGTTTCTGCATGCGGGCGACCTGCATCGCGAGCGTCGAGGCACCCGACACCCGGCGGCCGTGACGGAGGTTCTGAACGAAGGCTCGAGCCAGGGCGAGCGGGTCGAGACCCGGGTGGCTCCAGAAGTGCCGGTCCTCGAGGGCGATCGTCGCCGCGACCACCCGGCGGGGCAGTTCCGCGACCGGCCAATAACCCAGCTCCTGGCCGGGCACCAGGCTGACCTCGGCCAGGAACACGCCGTTGCGGTCGCGCAGCAAGACGGTGGCCGGCGGTGCCGTGAGGCGGGCGCGCCACGCGGCGGCCGCGACGACGACGAGGCAGCCCAGGCTCGCCAGGCCCCCCACCGCCGCCACCGCACGCGTCACGCCTCGCGGCATCGCGCCTCCGGCCCCACCGTCGCGGTCACGGCTTCCGGTTCACGTCGATCCTGGCGCCCGACCCGTTACCGCGAACGGCGCCGTCGTACATCAGCTCGGCCCGCGCCGGCGGCTGGATGAAGCTTCCCGGGATCGTGGCCCGGGTGCGGAAGTAGAAGTCGTACGTGCCCTTGGGCAGCGAGTTGTAATAGTAGGCGACGCTGTCGTCCAGGTACGCCACGTACGTCGGGGTCAACGTGAGCGAACCGGTGGGCCTGGCCTCCGGCGGCGCCGTCGTGAGGTTAGGGTTGAGCGGTTCCATGCCGGCCGCCAGCGGCACCACGATCGCGACGTAGCAGCGGGCGGCGGGGTTGACCACCTGGACGTGATCCTCGACGACCTCGCCGACGCCGAAGCCGACGGTCTGCCCGGCCTCCCCGAGCATGATCTTCTCGGGCGGTTGCCCGCCGCCGAGCTGGCGCAGCAGCTCCCGTGAGACGACGAAGCCCGCGGCTTCGGGTGCGACCTTGCTCCCGTCCGCGCTGGGGACGTAGGCGGATTCGACCCGCACGACCACCGGCGCCGGGCCGCCGGGATCCAGGGCCACCTCGCCGGCGCCCGTCCGGTTGGAGACGACCGCGCCGACCGGGTGCTCCGGTCCGAGCGTCACGGTCGTGCGGTCATCGCCGAAGCGGACCACGGCGGTGTGGGGCGCGGTGTTCGCGAACGGCGGTTGCAGCCGCTCGGCGAGCGCGAGGAGCGCCGCAGCGTTGGCGTTGGTCGTGCCCCAGCCGTCGTCGCGGCCGAGAGTGACGAGGCCGTCGATGAGGACCTGCAGGCGAGCGTTCTTGGGGTCGGTCCGCTCCAGGCCGCGAGCGACCTCGGCGACGGTGCGCGTCTCGCTGGGCAGGATGAGACCGTTGCGCGCGTGCGTCGTCGCCTGCAGCCCGCCATACGTCTCCCGGCCCTGCCAGAGTCGCACCACGACCCCGTTCCACAGGCGCGCGGCGAGCTCCTTGCTGGTGGCCGACGAGACGTCGCCGTTGCTGGCGAACGACTCCAGGATGGCCGCGACGGCCTCGAGGTCGAGGAACTGCGCCTTGCGCGCCAGCTCCGCGGCGTAGCCGGGGTTGAACCTTCCGGCCTGGGCGAGCGCCACCAGCGCCCAGCAGCGTTCGGTGAACGCCTCACCGTCGATGAAGCGGGAGTAGTCGGAGCGCAGCGACTTCTCGAGGCTGTCGGTCAGCGTCGCGAGGAGCTTGGGGTCGACCTGGTAGCCCGCGTCCTTGGCCTCGACGAGGAACTGCACGACCCACGCCGTGAGCGAGACGTAGCCTGTCGATCCGGGCCAGTACGCAACGAGCCCGGCGTTGTCCACGACGCCCGGGATCCACTCGAGCGTCTGGCGGACGGCCCGGTCGAGCTCCTCGTCCGAGCCGCCCTGCTGGAGCACGGCGCGGAGCTTCCTGAGGCCGAGCTCGGCGCGCGCGCAGCTGATCCGCTGCTCGGTGCAGCCGTACGGGTACGTGAGCAGGAAGTTCAGCCCGGCGGCCATCCGCACCAGCCCGGGTTGGTCGGAGAGCAGGACGGATCGCCGCACGCTCCCGGGCCGGGCCTCCTCGGGAAGCGCGGGTATCGCGAGCGGTTTCCCGGCCTCCAGCTCGGTGAGCTGGCGCCGCACGACCGGGGTGCGGTCGTCGCGGATCGGCAGCCTCACCTCGAACCCGTCGCGCGCACCATCGGAGGTGCGCTCGACGCCGACGCGGAACAGCACCTCCTGGTAGGCAAGGACGCCCTTGTCGTTCAGCGGCGGCATCGGAACGCCGACGCTGAAATCCAGGCGCTCCGGGCGGTTGGCAACCCACGTCAGATCTCGCGTTGCGGGTCCCGCAAGCTCGATCCCCTGCGCCTGGATCTCGGCCTTGCCCGGCCCGCCCTCGCCCTCGACGACGCGGCCGATCGCCGCGGCCGTGAAGTGATCACCGGGGCGCACGAAGCGCGGCAACGCCGGCTGCACGATCACCGGCAGCCGGACGGCGACCTGCGAGGTTCCGACCCCGAAGCGGTCGGGCCCGGACGCCGCCTTGGCCCGGAGCATGAAGTTGGTCAGGTTGTCCGGCAGCTCGACGGTCACCGTCACGGTGCCGTCGCGGCCAACCTCGATGGCCGGGTTGTAGTACGGCACGGTCTTGAAGTTCTTCCGCACGGTCATACGGGCGAGCAGGCCGTGGTCGCGCGCTCCGCCGTCGCCGCCGGGAAGCTCCGCGAACGCGAGCTCCCCGAAGGCGAGGTTCCGCGTGTCGCGCACCACCAGACGCGAGACGACCGGCGTGATGAAGTCCGGGAGCGGATCCAACCGTTGCTCCTTGCCGAGGGCGAGCACCGCTTGATCGACGAGCCAGAGCGTGACCTCGCCGGAGAGCGGCTTGCCGTGCGGGTCCGCGAGGCGGATCGTCACCGGGAGCTTCTGGCCCGGCAGCGCCCGCGCGGGATGCTCGAGCTTGACCTCGACGCGGTTGTCCACCGGGTTGACGTTCAACCACGCGGTGGCCGCCATGGTCGCCGGCTTGCCGAGGTCGCTGGTGCTGCCCGGGCCGGGCGACGTCCCGGGGACGCGGCCGCGCATGAGCACGAAGTGAACCGGGAGCTGCGGCACGTAGGTGGAGCGGATCGGGACCGGGAACGAGGCCGCGCCGCCCGCGACGGCGACCCAGCGGTACTCGTTTCCCTCCGGCGTCTCGACGATCGCGAGCGCGGCTGCCTTCTGGAACGGGCTCTGGAGCACCAGGTTGGCGGTGTCGCCCGGATCGTAGGCGGCCTTGTCGCGGCTCACAGTGAAGACGGGGGTGGTCGGCTTCGACCAGTTGAGCGGCTCGTCGCCGCCGGCGTAGAGGTCGAGCGAGACCGTCTGGCTGCGCCCCAGCCGGTCGGCCGCCTCCAGCTCCACGACGTAGACCCCGGCCGTCTTGATCGGGATCGACAGCGTGCGGACGTCCACGCCGCTCGTGAACTTGGTCTCGAACACCTTCTCGTCGACCACGTCGGTCACGTAGCGCGCCTTCCCCTCCGAGAAGTCGCTCGCTTGCAAGACGGAGTGCCACTCGCGGTGGAGCATCCGCACCGTGACGACCTGTCCCGCCAGCGGCGCGTCGTCGTGCCCGAGGACGATGATCTCCGGCTCGATCGCCTTGGCGCGCTCGATGAAGCGGGGCAGCTTGAGCCCGAGCACGAACGGCGGCAGCGCGACGACCTGCTCGACGGCCGTCACGGTCTGGTCGTTGACACCGGTGACCGTGGCCTCCACGACGTAGGTGCGCGGTTGCGCGGTCACCTCGGCGGCCGGGTTGATCGTGAGCGATGCGCCGCCGTCCTGGTCGGTGAGCTCGTCGCGCTCCAGCGTGGACGACGACTCGAAGCGGCCGCCCGAGGAGTAGCGGGCGTCCGAGGAGAAGTTGAACCCGGGGCGCCCCTTGGGGGCCCAGGTGTAGGGAAACTGCGTGACCCGCCAGCGCACCGGGCGCGCCGCGACCTGGCCGCCTGCGTAGTAGGTCGCAGTTAGGCTGGCCTTGAACTCGCGGTCGAGCGGCGTGCGGTCGGGAGTGTGGAGCTGGACCTCGAACTCGGGGATGCGGTACGCCTCCATCCGGAACGAGACCCGGGCGAGGGTTCGCGGAGGGGAGCCGTTCTCATCGAAGCGGGCGTGGTAGATGCCGGTCGGCAGCTTTTCGGCGGCAAACGCTTGATAGAAGCTGCCGATCGGGGTCAGCACGACCGGGTAGCGCCAGACGAGGTTGCCGGGGCCCTCGACGACGACGGTCCCGGCCGTGGCTGACGGCGTCAGCGTGCCGTGCTCGCGGATCCGCACATAGCCCTTGATGTGGACGGTCTCCTCCGGCCGATACACCGGGCGCTCGGTGAAGAGGTGGCACAGCGTCTGCGGCGCCGCCTGACGGCCGGCGAGAAGCTCCTGCGTCCACTGCAGCCAGCTCTGATGCGTCGGGCTCCAGCGGCCGTCGGCGTACCCGTCGGGCGCGCGGTTCGGGTCGAGCACGAGCACATCGGTCGCGTCGTGCACGACGATCCGCCGCACCTGGACCCGGCGGTGCGGATCAGGACCCGGCGCCTGCCACCGGACCGCCCCGGCGGCGTCGGTGACGCCGTCGAACAACGTCTCCCAGGTCGTCGTCATGCCGTCGTTGACGGACCCCTCGACGCGGACATGCGCCCCGGCGAGCGGCGCGCCGGAGGAGAGAGCGGTGACGACGAAACGGACCGCGGTCGGTTCCTCGACGGTTGCCAGCGCAAGGTCGGTGACCTGGACGCGCATCCAGGAGCGTACGCTGCCGCCGTCGAGCCGGCGGATCCCGACGAGGTAGGTGCCCGGCTGGCCGCGGCCGCCGGCGTACGCGAGGTGGGGCTCGAGGTCGAGCCCGAACGTCGCGGCGCCCCCTTCCCGGCGCAGCGGCAGGTTGACGATCCTCGAGACGGCGGGCGTGCCGAGCGATTGGATCTCCAGGGCCAGCTCGCGGCTGTCGATCGACCGATCGGGGGCCGAGTACGGTCCGGGCTGCTCGCCGGGGCCCGGCGGCCGGTCGCCCTCGGTGACGTCGACCGGTCGGTCGGGGAACGGCCAGAAGGAGCGGTCGAGCGGGTCGATGCGGTGGATCCGAAGGTCGACCCGCTCGTCGCCGCGCCCCGCCAGAAGGATCATCTGCGGGCCGAACCGCTCGAGGATCCCGCGGGAGGCGCCGAGGTTGAGGTAGGCGGCCTTGCGCGGGAACGCGATGTAGACCTCGCTCTCGCCGCGCATGTCGAGCGCCCGGCCGCTCGAGTCCTTGAGCGGTGTGGGGGCCAGGGTGACGCGGTACAGGGTCTCCGCGGCGAAGTTGCCCTTGACTGCGAGGACGCCGTTGCCAACCGTGTAGGAGAGGTTGTCGACGGCGGGGGTGAGGCGGACCAGGTTGCGCGCCTCGATGGGACCGAGGCCGCTCGGCTGCGCGGAGAAGCGGATCACGAGGCGGTGGTTGTTCGGGTCACAGCGAAGCGCCTGCTCGGGGGCGTAGCGGTTCCCCTCGGGTGTCACGGGAACCTGGGCCGCGTCGCACCCGAACGAGGCCACGCGGAACGGCTCTGCGGTCGAGAACGTGACGTCGGTGAACGAGAGCGCCGGGTCGTCCTCGACCGAGAGGCGGAGGTGGACGATCGCTCGGGTCCCGAGCGGGATTGGGGCCTTGAGGTTGAGGACGTATTGGGCGGAGTCCGAGCCGCTTCGGCGCTCGATCGCCTTGAGTGTGAAGTCGTCGCCCTTCAGCCACCGGCTTCCCTCTGGCCCGATCCCGGGGAGCGGGCGGAGCTCCACGGTCACCATCCGCACCAGCGCCTGCTCGTCGAGGGGCTCGGCGAACGTCAGCGAGATCGCCTCGACCGCCTCGAGGCGCTCGGCGTTGTTCGCCGGGATCGTGGCGATCGGCGGCTCCATGAGCGTGGCCAGCCGGGCCGTGGTCCCCTCCGCCGTCCAGGTGAACCGTGCCAGCGGAGGCCACGGCTCGGCGGGGCGGAACTGGAGCGTGCGGGCGTCGATCCAGGTGAACGCGCCCGGGTGCGAAGGGCTGGCGGTCACGAGACGCTCGGGGTGGTCCTCGGGGCCGCCCGTGGCGGGCCCCACGTCGTGGGCGAAGAACACGGTCACCGGGTCCCATCGCCGCAGGAAGCGGTCCGGGACGACGACCGTACCGGTGGCCCCGGCGGGGCGAACGAGGGGCGGTGTGTAGGCCGGAGCCTGGCCCCGCGGTGGGCCGGACGCCAGAACCGGCGGCACGGCGGCCAGTGCCAGGACGACGCCTGCGAAACGCTGTGTCAAGACTCTCATGGCTCTCGCCTTTCCCGCTTTCCGCTCGCTCGACGAGATGATCGTGTCCGTGGCTGCCCTGCCGCCGGCGCCGGTCATCGCGCACCTCCCGGCGAGTCCGGGGCGTCGTCGGATTCCTCGTCGGTCTCCTCCGGTGGGCTCACCGGCCGTCGTTCCGGCTGAAATTGAGGCGGGGGCTCGGACCTCCCAGTGGCCTGCTCCAGATACGTGCGTACCACCTCCTCGGGCGGCCCGGTGTCGGGCGGGCGGATGCCGACGACCGCCGGGCGGACCTTGGCCGGCCGACTCCAGGCCGGGGTGTGGAGCGTGAGGACGTACGAACCGGGCGCGAGCTTGGCCATCACGACGACCCCCGAGCCGAGCGGACGTCCCCCGTTGTCGAGAAGCGTGGCCGTCACCGCGTCCGAGTCAGCCCGGACGCCGACCCCGACCGGTCCCTCGCGGGTCACCGTGAAGCTGAAGCCGCGGGTCTCGCCGGGGGGCAGCAGCAAGCTGGGGCCCAGCCCCTCGTCCACCGCCGTGATGGCGGTCGCGGTCAGCTCGGCGATGCCGGCGAGCTCGACGCCCGCCACCGCCCGCACACCGAGCTCTGCGGCGCCGGACGGGAGGTAGGCGTCGAGCATGCAGCCGTTGGGGTGGAGCTCGATCTCGGGCTCGCCCTCGGGCCGCACCAGGCGCGTGGCCACGGGGGTGGCCGTCCGCAGGTGCAGCAGCGCGGGGTGGCCGAGCGCGATCCGGAACAGCATCGCCTTGCCGCGAAGGGCAAGCACCGCCGGTGGCTCGATCGTCGTGGCCGTGAGGTCTCCGATGAGGCCCCAGATCGCCTCGGCGAGGCCGCCGCGACGGTCGAGCCAGCAAAGCACGCGCCCTGGCCCGTGGCGGACGAGCAGGTTCCCGCCGGAGCCGCCGGCCGGGATCTCCGCGCCGTGCCGGACGAGGCCGTCGTTCGCGACGAGCGTTGCGCCGCTCGCGCCGCGGACATGGACGGTGTACGGGTCGCCGGTCGCGCCGAGACGCGGGACCGTCAGCCTGAGAACGCCGCCGGTCGTCTCCACGCTCTCGAACGGGCGCTCGGTGCCGAGGACGAGGGCGGCTTCGGCGGACGAGGACGGGAGGACGTTGATCGAGAACGTCTCCGCGTCGCCGCCGGCGCGCAACACGACCAGGCGCCCCGCGGTGGTGTCGAGGCTCTCGGTGAACGCCGGGCCGCCGGCCCAGTGCACGCTCTCGACGCCCGCGTCGTTGCAGAGGACCGCCACGACGCCCTCGCCGAGTGCGAGCTGGAGGCGCTTGGCCCCCGCCGGGAGCAGGTAGACCAGACTGTCGACGCCCGCAACCGAGCCGCCGACCGTGCCGAACCCGACGGGCTGCGGCTGGTGGCCACCGTAGCTGAACTCCTGGAGGCGGACCTCGAGCGGGTCGACCGAGGGCTCGGCCTGCCAGATCGCGACCGCGGCCTGACGGGCGCCCACCGCCACGGCCACGGCGCCGTGGCGGCCGACCGCCATCGTGACGGGACGCGGGCCCGAGGCGCCCGGCTGGGCCCGATCGACGATCCGGACCCCGGGCTGCCCGCTCACGCTGGTGACGAGCGCGAGCACGGTGCGGATCCCGTCGCCGGCGAGGTCGCAGACGACGGGTTCACCGGCGGGCACTCGCAGCGTGACGTGGTCGCCGGTCGTCGCGACCATCCGGGAGCCGCGAACACCCGCCCGGGCGCCGGGCGGGACGTCGCCGACAAGCCAGAGGGAGGTTCCGGGCGCCGCAACCGGCTCGCCGTCGCTGGCCGCGGCGGCGCGTCCCGGCTGCGCGGCCGCGCGGAGCTGCGCGGTCGACAGCGTGAACGTCCCGGGGCGGTCGAGACGGACCCGAACGGCGCCGACCGGCGGGTCGCTGCCCGCCACCGGTGCGAGATCGACGCCGGCCGCCAGGGCGGGTTCGGCGACCGCCACCGGCGTGACGGCCGCAGCGACCAGACGCGCCGGCAGCCCGCGCTGATCGACCGACCAGATGCGCAGCCTCCAGGCATCCGACCCGCCGGCGGAGGCGGGCTCGCCGAGCGGCACCTCGAGACGCAGGTCGCGCCCGACCCTCGTCGCGAGCGGCCGCCACTCGTCGCCGACCCGCGCTTCCAGAACACATCCGACGCTCTCGGCCGAGCGCACGCTGGCCACGAGGAGCCCGACGCCGGGGGGCACCCACAGCGGGACCACGTGAGCGGCGTGCCCGGTTTCGATCTCGCGGTCGCCGGGGATCGCGAGCGGCGGGTCCTCGACCTCGCCGGGGGCGCGCATCGACACGGTGCAGGTGGCCTGGCGCGTCCCGACCGGGAGCACGCGCAGCGCGTACCTGCCCGGCTCGAGATGCGTCGCGACGTTGAAGTTCCAGTCGTCGGGGCGGTCGTCGTCGGCCGCGAGCGTCCGGCCCCTCGAATCGACGAGGACGGCGCGGACGTCGTCGCTGCCGAACGAGGAAAGCTCGACCAGCCCGGCGCGGCCCACCGCGAGCGCGATCGCATCGGGCGCGACGACCTCGCGGTTCAAGCCGGCGACGAGCGGCTCCGGCCTGACCGAAACCCGGTACCCGACCTGGTTGTTGTTACGCGCGCAGACCACCGACAGGCGATAGCTCCCGGCCTGCAGCTCGCCGGACCATCCCCGTCCCTGGGTGAGCTCGGCGGTCGCGTCGGCGCCCCCGCCGCCGGCCGGCGTCAGCCGCGCGTTCATCTCCGGCGAGAGCGCAACGTCGACGCGGGCGGTGGCGGGCAGCGCGAACTCCCACACGTCCGGGAGCTGCGGGCCGTCGCCGGGGGCCTGTTCCCACACGTGCTCGACCACGGCGTCGAGCGGCAGGTGATGGGGGCCGTGGCCGGCGAAGTGGAGCGGCTCCGGGATCCTCTGCAACACGGTGACCCGCCGGGTCATGACGTCTTCCGGCAAGAGCACGAGCCGGTAGTCGCCCGCCTCGAACGTGCGCGTGATGTCGGCGTTGATGTTGGGCGGCTCGATCGGCCAGCCATCCGCATCCTCGAGGCGGCAGCGGAAGCTGTGCCCGAGGCCGAGGGTCCGCAGGTGGTACGCGCCGCGGCTCGGGATCGTGAAGCGGTACGCCACGCCCTGTCCTGCCGGCAACGAGATGCGGGCCGGCACCGAGAACGCGAGGAGGCCGCCGTCGACCACCGACGTCTTCGCGAGCTGGACCCCGAGGTGGCCGGCCGACGCGCCGCGCGGCCTCACCGTGAGCTCGTAGTCGCCTTCGCGGAGGTACTGTTGGATCAGGAAATTCCGGCCGACGCCGTTGCCCTCCTTGCGGTCGAGCGCGAGCACCGTGCGAGTGCGGACGGTGCCCTCGGTGGCGAGCAGACCGGTCGACTCGAGGTGGTACAGCGCCGGCGAGTCGGCGCGCACGAGGAACGTCGTGCTCGCGGAGCTGGTCATGTCGAGGAAGGCCGGCGCGGCAGCGGTGAGCGTCGGGAGCTTGGGCAGCGCCGCGAGCGTCGCGGCGGGCACCGGAGGCAACGGGGTGGCGGCCTGCAGCCGTTGCGGCTCGAGCGCGACCGAGTACAGGATCGTCTCCTTGCCGGTGTTCGCCACGCTGAAGCTGTGCTCTCCCGGCTCGACCGCAGCCTCCGGCACGGGTGCGCCTCCGTCCACCGAGACCGGGACAAGGTGGCCGGCCTCGTCGCGTGCCCGCAACGTCCCCCGCTCGGCCGCGGTGAACGGCGCCTTGACCGCCTCGCCGGGGCGCTGGGTGACCGGGAGCGCCTCCGTGAGGTCGAGCGGCAGCGGCCGCAAGACGACACCCGAGCGCACGCCCGGCTGGTCGTTGAGGTAGGCGACGTAGAAGGCGTCGCTGTCCAACTCGACGTTCGGGAAGAGGGCGCCGGCGCGCAACGGGGTCTGCGCCGGGACCTTGCCGGTCTCCTTGCCGAGCAGCTCGAGCGCTTGCGTGAGGACCCCGTACGGCCGCACGGTGATGTCGATGATCCCCCGCGTTTCGGGGAGCGCGGTGAGGACGTAGAACCCGGCATCGAGGTCCCAGGTGGAGCCGCTCGGCTTCGCCTTCGGGGTCTCGTAGTTGGGCGGCCGGAAGATGAAGAACGGCTCGATGCGAAAGGTCGCCTCGACGCCGCGCGCGTCGATCTCGTAGCGACCCGTGGCGCCGACCTTGAGGAACACCGTCATCGTATCGAGCAGGTTGCAGCGGCGGGTCCATCCGCTCGTGCCATCGATGTCGACCACCGAGTCGAGGAACGCCTCGCGGTCGGATGCCGACCCTGTCCAGCGGGTGACGATGGCGGTCGCATCCACGGAGTCCGCGGCGTGACCGGAATGGACCGTGGAGAGCCAGTACGCCCCGGAACGTTGGAACTGGAAGGTGCGACTGTCCTCGAACTGCTGCAGGATGTAGGGCTGCCCGGCCTCGGCGCTGACCGTCACGATGCGGTCGTGACCGGGTGTCTTGCCGACGTGGAGCTCGGCCGCGGGCGGGAGAGATTTCTTCGTGATCTCCGCCTGGAAGCCCGCGTTGAGGAACGGGCGATCGGGGTTGGCCTGGCCGACCTGCAGCTGCGCGGGGCGCGCCTCGGCGAGCTCGATGCGGAAGTAGGTCGTGTCGGCCGGGGCGAGGAAGCGGTCGTACCCCATCGGCCCGACCGTCAACCGCTGGCGTCCGGCCTGCGGGAGTCGCGGGATGCCGTAGCGAACGTAGAGGGGATGCTCGCTCGCGTCCTCGGACCAGAGCTGGCCGGGGCCGCCGTACGCGGTGACGAGGTAGAGCCCGGCCTCGAGGCGGGCGGTAAGGCGACACACCTGCATCGGATGCCCCCGCTTGGGCTCGATCCGCTCGCGCTCCGGCACGGCCTCGTGCAGCCACGTGCCGTCACGCCAGAGGCGCAAGTCGGCGAGGTTGCGCCCCGCCGCCTCGATCGCCACGATACGGGTTTGATCGACCTGCAGCCAGTACGAGGCCTGCTGGAAGTCCTGCAACGTCTCGTCGACCGGCTTGAGCTCGACCAGCAGCGGCGGCGGCGCGTGCAGCTCGGAGAACGGATGGACCTGGAGCGTGGCGGTCCCCGAGGCCTTCTCGTGCCCGAGCGCGACGACCTTGTACTCGCCGCGGTCCAGGAAGAGGTCCAGGCGCCCGTCCTCGGTTCCAGGGACGCCGGCCACTCGACCTGGACCCGCCATGCGGTCCACGAGCTGGAGAGCTGTCCCTTGCGCGCTCGACACCGTCAGGGCGTAGTAGCCGAACGCAGCGACGGTGACGATCGTTTCCTGCCGCCCGGCGGCGGGCACGCCCGTCCGCGAGAGGGTCGCCGCGGCCTGCGGCGGCGCCTGCGCGCCGGCGAGCGCCGCCGTTACGACGGCTGCGAGCGCCAGCCGGAGCGTCGGCCTGCGCCGCGGCGCGGCCACGGTCTGGCGGTCTGCGACTGGGAAGAAGGTTGTCGTCACGGAACCCTCCGGTTCGCTGCGGGGAGATCGCCGCGTCACGGCCTTCCCCCGCACTTGAACTTCGTCGCGATGCTGCGGAGATCGAGGGTGATGGGATCGAGTAGGCCCTTCATCGTTTCGGCCCCGGTCTTGGCGTTCTGATAGTCTTCGTGCGCGTACTGACCGTCGAGAGTCGCGACCGCGGCCTTCATCGCTTCGAGGTTGCCCTTGACCGTCTCGAGGTCTTTCCGGACCTCCCGAGCGCGGCGGGCTCTGGGGCACCTCTCAAGAGAGACAAAAGCCTCATTCGCGGCCTCAAGGCTCGCCCTCGCCGCGTCGATCGCCGACTTTGCTTGCTCCTTGTCGGCGGCAAACCCGGACCCCCCCCACGAGCGGGGAGATTCGAGCCCGGCCCCCTGCGGATTGTTCGCCTTCGCCGCTTCACGCGCCGCGCTCGCGGCGGCCTTCGCCGCGTCGGCCGCGTCGATCGCCTTGGCGAGCGACGCGTGCACCGTGGGGTAGGAACGGACGAGCACGAACCGCCCCTCCTGCCGGTGCAGCTCGGCCATCGCCTCGTCGATGCGGCCAGCCGCGAGGCGCCACTCGGCCGGGGCGAGGTCGCGGGTGTCCGCCGCCCGCGCGGCCGCAAACGCGCCGGCCGCGAGATCGAGGTCGCGCTGGACGCGCTGGTACTCGACCGCCTGGTGGGAGAACCACCACGCCGCCGCCAGGAAGGTGGCCAGAAGCAGCGCAAGCGACCCCCAGATCCGGCCGCGACGCGACGGGCGAGTCGCACCGCTCTCGGGGCCGCCAGCGGGGGGGGCAGCGAACCGGCTTGCCTCGTCTCTCCGATCTGCAAGGTTCATGCGGGGACGTTCACAATTTGCGTGAGTCTACGCCCGTCCTCGAGGAAGCACAACCGCGCGAAACGTCGGGTAGTGGGTCAGTTTGAACAGTCAGGCAGATGACTTGACTAGCACAGACGCCTGGGGTATTCTACTTGCCCCCCGCGTCTTGACAGAGGGGGTCTGCGGTTCGTAGAATTGGATAGGCCAAAGGAGGGCACATGCGGAAGGAACTGGACGACATCGGTATCTAGGCCCATCGCTGGGATAACCACTCGAGTTCTTGCCAGATCCGAGCGTTGTTTCGCTCGGATCTTCGGCTTTCAACGAACTTCTTCGTTCGATGCCATGTGCGCGTGATCGGACCTCGAAAGCCCCTCTTCACAACTTCCTCATCAGCGAGGCCGAGTCGAATTGCAACCGCAAGCTCCTCAAAGAAGTTGAGCAAGTCCAAGATGTTCTGATAGTCGTCTGGATTTTTCTCTTCGTACGCGGTGAATTCAGAGTTCTGGTTAAGATTCTCAATTGCTTTGAGCCCCTTGCGAGCACCGATCTTCCGATGGTATGACTTTGGGTCATTCCAGCGCTCAAAGAAGGTCAGTGCAGCCGCCTTCCTTCCTAGGTCTACGGCGGCCAGACGGGCGTCGATGGCGTTCGCTGCGGCGAACAAGCCCGCTATGCCAGCAATGACACTAGCCGCGAACACCAAGACCTTCCGGGTCGCTTCTGGGCTTAGCGCATACGCGATGACGAGGGTCACGCCGATCAGACTGATTGCGATGAGCCAGTTAACCGAGAAAGTGAGGGTAATCTTCTTTCTGCCAAATGGCTCTTCCCCTAACACGTTGTGCCTCCTAGTCTGCCAGTTTCCGAACTGAAGTGTACTACAGTGGCTCTCGCAAAGCTCGAAGTTAGCTTGCACACCCGGCGAGCGGGGCCTATGCTATGAGTATGCCTAAGCGCTCACGCAAACCCGGACGAGTGGACCTGAACGAACTGGCGCGGGGGATCGTGGACCGCGCAACCGGGGACGCGCCACTGGATGAGGAAGGCGCGGGTAAGAACGCGGCAGCCGTCACCCTAGGGCGGCTCGGGGGGAAGAAGGGCGGGCCGGCCAGGGCCGCCAAGATGACGCCGACGCAACGGACTGAGTCGGCGCGGAAGGCAGCCAAGGCTAGGTGGGGCGCTCGTCGCGATAGTTGACGACCCGTTATTGACTTCGTGCCTCACATGAGGTACAGTAAGCATAACAGGCTGCCGTCGGGATGGTGGCGGCTCGGGAGGTTGTATGGCGACAGTGGTTGCCGAAGTCAGTAGCGTGGCGTGGCGCTTGGCACAGTTGGGGTTGGCGCCGAACGTTCTTAGGGATGCAGTCGCCGCGGGGGAGCTCGAGCGTGTGTCCTGCACAGACCTTCATCCGGTGGGTTATCCCGGGTACACCGCCTGGGGAACGACCTTCGCCAGGCTTGCCTTCAACCTCAAGCCTTTCGGGTGGGAGAAACGGGACTTCCATAACCTCCCTCTCGTAACCCACCCAGAACGTCTCCTCGCAATCGCTGTGTCGTCTGGGAACGAGTTCACCGGAAGCAAGGACATAGACGTGGCCCCCTCAACGATGCACACAAAAGGACCGATGTTCGGTGTTCGTGTGACGCAAAATCAACCCTCCTTGTTCCATGAATCTGAGTTCCGACCGAAGCCGCCAGCAGACGCCCACGCCACCTGGATTCTCCTCTTTCACTCGCCGCAGGTACCAAGGGATGAGCGGAGCATCCCGCGCATCACAAGGTGCGAGCTCTCGATGCCCGAGGCCATCGATCCGTTCGGGTGGGTTGTCGCATGGAGCGAGCGGATCATACTGGAACCCGTCACGCTCGACGATCTGCCCCGGCGTGAGGCTGTCCCGGACCTTGGGCCGTCTCCCAAGATCGAAGTGAAGGTCACCAGGCGCTAGTGATGTTCAACCCAAGTCGCCTTGCACTTGCCCGAAGACGGCGCGGTTTGAGTAAGACCGAACTAGCCCGACTCGTCGGTGTCTCGACCCAGACGATCAGCAACTATGAGGCCGGGCGGCGACAACCCGAAAAACCCGACCGCCTTGCGGCAGTATTACGTTTCCCGCCTGAGTTCTTCGTCGGCCAGGACCTGGAAGAACTCGACACTCAGCCGGTGAGCTTCCGTGCGCTCTCCCATATGAGCGCCTCTCGGAGGGAGATGGCTTTGGCGGCCGGAACGTTCGCAATTCACCTAATGGACTGGATTGAGCGACGGTTCATTCTCCCTACCGTCGATCTTCCCGACCTCCACGATACGTCCGACCCGGCGGCCGCCGCGACAGAGATCCGGGCTTCCTGGAAAATCGGTGAACGGCCGCTAGGAAACCTAGTCCACCTCCTCGAGAGCCATGGTGTGCGCGTCTTCTCACTTGTCGAGGAATGTCACGAGGTTGATGCCTTTTCGTGTTGGTTTCAGGGATCCCCATTCGTCTTCCTCAACACAATGAAATCGGCAGAGCGCAGCAGATTTGATGCCGCGCACGAGTTGGGGCATCTCGTTCTTCACCGCCACGGCGGCCCGAGGAGTCGGAGGGCCGAAGAACAAGCATCTCAGTTTGCCTCGTGTTTCTTGATGCCAACCGCGAGCCTTCGGGCGTCAGCGCGGCTGAATCCTTCGTTGAACGGCATTGTGGAGGGGAAATCCCAGTGGGGCGTGTCTGCGATGGCATACGCCTTCGCTCTCTATCGGGCGAAGATGTTGGGCGACTGGCATTACCACGACCTGGTCAGAAAGATGTCGGCCTTGGGCTACCGGACCAATGAACCAAGTCCCATGAGAAGGGAAACCTCGCAGGTTCTTGGGAAGGTGCTTGCCCTTCTTCGGGAAGATGGCACAGCAAGAGCGGACATTGCTGGCGCTCTGGCACTTCCAGCAGAGGAACTCAATAAACTTGTGTTCGGACTAACGCTCTCCGGGGTAGAAGGGAACGGGCCGCAGCACAAGCGTGCACTGTCCCCACGCGATCATCTACGGTTGGTGAAAGACGACGAAACAAACTGACTTGACAATCGTGACCGCTCACGCTATATTGTCAGTATGAACAAGCTCTCCACGGCCAAGCGAGCGGCGGTTGTCCGGTGTCTCGTTGAGGGCAACTCGATTCGCGCCACGGTGCGCATGACGGGCGCCGCCAAGAACACCGTCATCAAGCTCTTGGTGGAACTCGGCGAGGCCTGCTCGCGGTACCAAGACGCAGTGTTTAACGACCTCTACTGTGAACATGTTCAGGCCGACGAGATCTGGTCGTTCTGCCACGCCAAGGCCAAGAACGTCCCCGAGGTACACCGCGGCGAGTTCGGCTACGGGGACGTGTGGACCTTCACCGCCATCGACGCAGATACGAAGCTCGTGCCGTCGTGGATGATCGGCCCGCGTGACCTCACGACTGCGACCGCCTTCATGCAGGACGTGGTGGCCCGGCTTCACGGCCGCGTCCAGCTCACGACCGACGGGTTGCACCTCTACATTGACGCGGTGGAGAGCTCCTTCGGCTCGGATGTGGACTTCGCGCAGCTCCAGAAGCTCTACGGTGTGCCGCCCGAGGCCGAGCATCGGTACAGCCCTGCGCAGTGCATCGGCACCAGCACCGAGGTCATGCAGGGCAACCCCGACCCCAGTCACATATCGACTTCCTACGTCGAGCGCCAGAACCTCACGATGCGGATGAGCATGCGGCGGTTCACTCGACTGACGAATGGTTTCTCAAAGAAGCTGGCGAACCTTATGGCGGCCGTGAGTCTGCACTTCATGCACTACAACTTCTGCCGCAAGCACCAAACGCTCAAGGGCCAGACGCCCGCAATGGCTGCCGGAGTCTCCGATCACGTCTGGTCGGTCGAAGAGGTCGTGGCGCTCTTGGATTCAAACTGACCCACTACCAAACGTCGCCCGGCCGCAATCACCGGGACCACGACCCGAGCCGGTGGGCGACGGCGAGCGGGCCGGCGCTGGGCGTCGTGTCGCCGACCACCGTCCCGGCGGCGCCGGCCTGGACACCGGTCCCGGCGGCCGTGGTCCTCGGGCCGCGACCTATCTGGTGAAAGCCGTGCGGCGGACGAACAGCGCCGCGGTCAGCGCCATGACCGCCGTGTCGAGGGCGGCGGCGGCCGCGAGCTGCGCCGCCGGCTCGATCTTCACGAGCTGCAGCGGGATCATGAGCACGGCCAGGACGGCCAGCAGCACCTTGGGGGCGAGCGCCGTGCCCCAGCCGGCGCGCCGGCGCAGCTCGAGGATCTCGCGGATGGCGAGAGCGAACTCGACCCAGAAGAGCAGCACCAGCGCGACGAAGTCGAGCGCGAGGTGACGCGACCAGAAGCGCGACGGGTCGAAGAGCGCCGCCAGCGCCGCGAAGGCGAGCTGCGACACGATCAGGCCGGCCGCGACCAGCGCCGCGGGGAGCACGACGCGGGCGGCGGCCACCTGGCCGACGCGGAGAGGAAGCAGCGCCTGCATGCGGACCCGGCTCTCGCTCCGCTCCGTCCCGATCGCGATGAAGCCGGCGATCATCGAGGCGAGGAGGATGGCGAGCGGCAGCTGTGTCGCGATCTTCGGCAGCTCGGCGCGGTCGCCGGCCCCGCCGACCGCGGCGAGGAGAGCGACGACGAGGGCGAAGATACCCGTGCCGATCGCCCACGAGATCAGCAGGACCGGCCGATAGAAGCGCAGCCCTTCCCTAACCAGTCGCCACATCGTCGCCTCCCCTGAGGATCGCCACCGCGATCTCGTCGATCGTCATGCGGGACTGCTCGATCGTGCCCGCTCCGAGCTCGCGCAGGTGGGCGATCGTCGCCTCGCCGTCGCGGCTCACCACCTGGTGCTCGGCGCGGACGCGGCGGTACTCGACGGCCGCCGTCACGCCGACGTCCTGTTCGGCGAGCCGGAACGAGATCCGGCGCCAGCGGTCGGTGAGCGCGTCCCTGGAGCTGCGCAGCAGGACGCGCCCGTCGCGGAGGAAGATGAGCTCGTCGGCGAGCCGCGAGATGTCGGACAGCACGTGGGTCGAGTAGAAGATCGCGTGCTCGCCGTCCTCGATCACCTCCCAGAGGACGTCGAGCACCTCGGCGCGGACCACAGGGTCGAGGCCGGAGGTCGGTTCGTCGAGGAGGAGCAGCCGCGGCCCGTGGCCGAGCGCCGCCACCAGGGCGAGCTTCGCGACCTGGCCCTTGGAGAGCTCGCACGCCTTGACGTCGAGCGGCAGCCCGAGGCGCCCGGCGAGCCGGAGCGCGCGTTCATGCGACCAGCCGGCGTAGAAGCGGGAGAGGTGCCCGAGGTTCTCCCGCGCCGTCCAGCTCCGGTAGAACCCCTGCGTCTCCCCGACGACGCCGATCTCGGCCTTCCAGGCCGCGTCACGCGGGTCCACCCCTTGCCCGAAGACCTCGGCCGAGCCGCCGTCGGGGACCACGAGCCCGGCGATGCAGTTGATCGTGGTCGTCTTGCCGGAACCGTTCGGGCCGATGAACCCCAGCACCGTTCCCGGTTCGAGTTTCAGGTCGAGCGGGCCGAGGGTGAAGCCCCGGTAGCGCTTGACCACCTGGTGCAGCGAGAACGCCGATGTCGTGCTCATCTGGTGCTCCTCTTCGCGCGCAGGACCTGCTCGAACACCGCGCGAATCTGCGTCCCGGCCAGCCCCTCGGCCTCGGCCGCCGCGACGACGCGGCCGAGCGCCTCCTCGAGCCGCCGGACGGCCATCTCGCGCTTCGCTCCCCCGGGGATCTCGAGGACGAAGAACCCCTTACCCGGCCGGGAGCGGAGCAGCCCCTCACGCTCCAGGTCCTCATAGGCGCGCTGCACGGTGATCACGCTCACCCGGTGCTCGCGCGCCAGGGCGCGGATCGACGGCAGCGAGTCGTCGCCAGCGATCCGCTCCGCCAGGATCTGCGCCCGGATCTGGCGCGAGATCTGGGCGTGCAGCGGCTCGGCCGACAGCTCGCTGAGGTGGAGGAGCAGCTCCATCACCGCTCCCCGCGGCGGCGCAACTCGACCGCAACCGCCGTCCAGTCGTCATCCAGGGCAGGCCCCACGGCGTCGTGGACCCGGTCGAGCACGCCGTCGAGCCACGTCTCGACCCCGCCGCCATCCGCCGCGCCGCGCCCCACGGTGGCCGCCAGGGCGTCGTACCCGAACGAGCCGCCGGACGCGAGCGGCGCCTCCGGGATCCCGTCGGAGAACAGGAAGAGGCGTTCCCCGTCCGCCAGCCGCGTGGTCACCGAGACGTACGGCACGTCGGGCCTGATCCCCAGTGGGAGGCGCGGGCCGCGCGCCTCGAGCGCGCGGACGCTCCCACGGCGGCCGACGAGGAACGGGTCGGGCATCCCGGCGTTGGCGAGCTCGACGATCCCGGTGCAGGGAGTGATCCTGGCGAAAGCGAGCGCCACGAACTGCGCCCGGCCCAGCTCTCCGGCGAGACGGCGGTTGAGCTCGCGCAGCGTCTCGGCGACCCCACGGCCGGCCGCGACGAACGGCGTCATCGCCTTGACGGAGGCCATGGTCAGACTGGCCGCCAGCCCCTTGCCGGCGACGTCCGCGACGATCACCCCGACGGCGTCGGCCGTGGGGAGCACGTCGTGAAAGTCGCCCGCCACGACGCGCGCCGGGAAGCTGCGCGAGACGACGGTGAACCCCTCGCCGTCCACCCGCGCCGGCGGCAGCAGGCGGCGCTGGACCTCGCGCGCGAGCTCGAGGTCGCGCCGCAGGAGCTCCTGCCCGTCGGGGTCGTCGAGCAGGCGGCGCTGGGCCGCGGCGCGCCGCCGCGGTGCCGGAACCTCGGCGACCCGCAGGGATGCCCCGGCGGCGGGCTCGAGCCACCCCTCCTGGGCGAGCTCGCCCAGCGCGCGCCGCACGTCCCCCGGGCTGACGTGCAGCTCGCGTGCGATGCGGCGGGGGTCGGGGAGGGTGGAGCTCGCCTGCAGGTCCCCGGTGAGGATCCTGGCGCGCAGCTGTCTCGCGATCTGGCTCCGCATCGGCTCCGGCGAGTTTTCGGTCACGTGGAGCAACATGGGCACCGTCCTCACTGCATATATACGTTATATACAGTCGAAGGGTTTGTCAAGCCCCCGCGCGGGCGGCGACCGGGTCGCCCGGCACACCCCGCCGTCGCCGAAGCGAACCTTGCCCCGCAACTCCCGTATCATCCCAGAGAGCCGGCGGGCTCTGGGGAGGAGTCCGCCGTCACCGGGTCACCCCCGGACAAGGGAGGATCGGAGTGAAAGCCTTGCAAACCTCTGCGCGGTGGGTAGGCGCGTGGCTCCTGCCTGTGACAGTTGTTCTCATCGGCGCCGGAAGCGCCAGGGCCGACGAGGGGATGTGGACGTTCGACAACCCACCGGTCAAGCAGCTCGAGGCGAAGTACGGCTTCGTGCCGA
>JAJXUY010000170.1:0-4467 GCA_021782525.1 Acidobacteriota bacterium
GCCGCCGCCGCCCGCCCCGACCGCGGCGGCCCCCGCGCCGCCGCCCGCGGTCACCGTGACGCCCGAGATGCGCGCCCATCAGCGCTGGGAGGACACGCTCTACTTCGCCGGCACGGCGTACGGTTTCCTCGTGCTGCTGGCCGTGCTCGGGCTCGGGATCTCGCGCCGGCTGCGCGACCTCGCCGGCCGTGCCGCCCGGCGTCGGTTCGTGTCGGCGATGGTCTTCTGGGCGCTGTTCACGATCGTGACCACGGCGCTGTCGCTGCCGCTCGAGTACGTTTCGGGCTTCTTCGTGCCGCACCGGTTCGGCCTCTCGACGCAGGGACTCGGCAGCTGGCTCTGGGACCAGGCCAAGGCGATGTTCCTCGGGATCGTGATCGGCGCGCCGCTCGTCGCGGCGGCGCTGGCCGGCATCCGGCGGGTCCGGCGCTGGTGGCTGGCGCTCTGGCTCGGGTCCGTCCCGGTCATGGTGTTCCTGATCCTGCTCGCGCCGGTGCTGCTCGACCCGGTCTTCAACACGTTCAAGCCGCTCGCGGACCCCAAGCTGAACGCCGAACTGCTCGACCTCGCCGCCCGCGCCGGGATCTCCGGCGGGCGCGTGTACGAGGTGAACAGGTCGAAACAGACCACGCAGATGAACGCCTACGTCAACGGCCTCGGCCCGACCAAGCGGATCGTGCTCTGGGACACGATCATCGCCAAGATGGACCGTGACGAGCTCCGCTTCGTGATGGCGCACGAGATGGGGCACTACGTGCGGCACCACATCTGGAAGATGCTCGCGTTCGCGGTGGCGGCCCTGTTCGTCGTGCTCTGGGTGACCCAGCGGGCGGTGGAGTGGGCGACCGCGCGCTGGGGCCGGGGCTGGGGGTTCGAGGTGGTGCACGACCCGGCGGCCGTGCCGCTGCTGCTGCTCGTCGTGGGCGTCTTCACCTTTCTCGGGACGCCGGCCGTCAACGCGGTGTCGCGCCACTACGAGCACGAGGCGGACGTCTTCGCCATCGAGCTCACGCACCTCAACGACGCTGGGGCGCGGGCGTTCGTGAAGTTCGCCGAGGACTCGAAGGTACTCCCCGACCCGCCGGCGTTCATCCGCTTCTGGCGTTACTCGCACCCGACGCTGGCCGAGCGGATCGAGTTCTGCGCGAGCTACCGCCCGTGGCTCACCGGCGCGCCCGACCGCGTCCGGCACGGCGCGCGCTGAGGCGCGGCCCCGGCTACTCCGCGGCGGGCGTCTGGCCGGCGGGGTGCCAGAGGTTCTTGTCCTGGAGCAGCTGCTCGGCGGCGGCGACGCCGGCGCGGAACTCGTCCCACAGCTCGGGGGTGACGGTCACGCCCTTCTTGGTCGGGGCGAGCTCGCCGTTGGCGTCCGTGTAGAACAGCCGGAAGTCGATGTACGTCTTGCCCTTGAACACCGAGAGCGAGACCCGCATCGTCTCCTCGGCGTTGCGCTTGAACTCGTGGATCACCGTGCGATCATCAGGCATCGGTTGCCTCCCTGCGGCGCGGAGTCTAGCAGGTGGGCCACCGGGGGAGGGACGATGGCAGAGAACAACTCCGGGGCGGTGATCCCGCCCCAGGCGGCCACGGTCGCGCCGGTCGCGCGCGCCCGCGGCGCGCGCATGGCCGTCCTGATCGGTCCGGCGCAGGGCGCACCCCGCTTCATCACCCGTCGCTTCGTGCTCGCGCCGGGGGCGCGCATCCCGGCGCACCGCCACCCGGCGCTCGAGCACGAGCAGGTGATGGTGTGCGGCGAGATGGTGCTCGGGCTCGACGCCGAGGTGCACACCGTGCGCGCCGGCGACGCGATGTACCTGCCGCCGGGGTGCGCGCACTGGTACGAGAACCGCACCGCCGCGGAGGTCGAGTTCCTCTGCGTCATCCCGAGGACGGACGGCTACGACACCGAGTGGCTCGAAGAACCGCCCGAGGGGGCGTTTCCGGGCTGAGCCGGCCCGGGCCGCGGCCGGCGGGGAATGACGGTCCGGGACGCCGCGTTGCACAGCCAGGCGCTGCGGGCACGTTGACCTGCGCTCGCAGCCGGGGCTTGACGCTCCGCTCGCGGCCGGTTGGCCGCAGCCGCCGAACGGTCGTCATCTCGGGGGGATGCGAGCCGCACTCCTGGCGCCCGGTCCCGGGCAGAGGGACGGCGCCGTGGCCACGGCCGAAAGGAGCCGAACATGAACCGCACCTTGGTTGCGGTGGTAGCAGCGGCGGCGTTCGCCGCCGCGCTGCCGTCGTTCGCGATCGACCACGATCCGGAAGTCCAGACCGCAAACCAACCGCGAACCGCTCCGACGTCGGGCGGCGGCGTAGCCGTCGCGTTCTTCCAGGGGGAAGGACAGCCGGCCACGGTGCCGCACGAGCAGTTCGCCACCGGTCGCGTCGTCATGACCACGCCGTCCGAGGTGGCCCTCCACACCAAGCAGGGGATCCGGGAGTTCGCGATCGCGAGCAGCACCGATGAGACCACGCGACCGTATCAGGGCGAGCGGGTCACCGTCGGCTACGTTCCCGTGAAGGGGTCGGTGCAGGTGGCGGCGGCCACGCCGATGACGGCGACCCGTCCGGTCAAGCGCGAGGTGGTGGCCCAGGCGGCCCCCGCCCCGGCGCAGGCGTGGCACGCGGATAGCCCCGCCGAGCCAGCGAAGCCGGCGGCTGCAGCCGCCGCCGAGCCCGCCGCGGTGCCCGCGAAGCCCGCGCATCCGGCGGCCCGCCTGCCGAAGACCGCAAGCAACCGCCCGCTGCTGCTGCTTGCGGGTCTGCTCGGCGTGGTGGCGGCGGGGTCGCTGCGCCTGGCGCGGCTCGGCTGACACGATGAGGTGCCGCCTCCGGCGCCGGGGGGCTCGCCGGCGCCGGCAGGCCGGCCTTCGCGAGCGATGCGACGGCACCCACGGGCCATCTGGCTCGAGCGCGGCCTGTTCACCGCGGGCCTGGCGTGCCTGACCTGGTGGGCCGCGGGCGCGGCGTACGCGCGTTGGGCGAGCGCCGGCGCGAGCCGCCGCCTCGACCGGTTGATGGCAACCGCTCCGCAACACCCCGGCCGGCCCGCGGCGCCGCAGACCGGTGATCCTCTCGGTCGCCTCGCGATCCCACGCGTCGGCGTCGCGACCGTGGTCGTGGAAGGGGACGACGACCTCACGCTGTCGTTCGCCGCCGGCCACATCCCCGGCACCGCGCTGCCCGGCGAGCCCGGCAACGCCGCGCTTGCCGGTCACCGCGACGGGGTGTTCCGCAGTCTCGCCCGCATCCGCCGCGGCGACCTCGTGTCGCTCACGACCCCGGCGGGGACGTTCCGCTACGCCGTCGAGTCGCTACGGGTGGTCAGGTCCGAGGACACCGCGGTGCTCCGCGCGACGCGGCGGCCGACGCTCACGCTCGTGACCTGCTACCCGTTCCACTACATCGGGCCGGCGCCGAAGCGGTTCATCGTGCGTGCGGTGCTCGTCGGTCCGGCCGCCGAGAGGGTGGGAGGACCGTGGCCGCACCGTCCGGGCGCCGGTTAGCGGCGTGGCTCGAAGGCGCCGAGGTCGCGGTTCTTGCGCACGTTGTCCCAGGTGAAGAAGCGGCCGTTCATGGCGACGTAGACGCCGTGCGGGAGGCTCTGGGCGAGCGCGATCGCGCTGCCGAGGTTGAACAGGCCGTCGGAGCTGCCGAACGCGTACGGCACCATCGCGCCGGTGAGCACGACGGTCTTGCCGGAGAGCCCCTCACCCAGCACCCGCGCCGTGGCCTCCATCGTGTCGGTGCCGTGGGTGACCACGATGCGCTCCTCGTCGGCGCGGCGGCAGTGGTCGAGGATCAGGCCGCGGTCGGCATCGGTCATGTCGAGGCTGTCGACCATCATCAAGGTGCGGACCTTGACCTCGACGTGGCAGCGGCCGAGGCGCAGCATCTCGGCGACGTGGGTGTCCTTGAAGTACAGACGGCCGTGGATCTCGTCGTACTCCTTGTCGAACGTGCCCCCGGTGATGAACAGCCCGATGCTCATGGTGCGCGCATCCCTCCGCCCGTGATCATACCCGCCGCGCGCCGGGGACGCCGCCTACCGCTGGCGTCCCGTCGCCTGGCGGACGACGTCGAGGATCGAGCCGTCGTCGGCCTTGACGATCTCCACCGGCTCGCCGGAGAGGTCGGGCTCCGGCATCAGCGGCCCGAGCTCGCGCGCCCGCGCCATCGCCTTCGCCGCCAGCGCCTCCATCGTGATGAGCGAGATGCCGGCGCGCGCCGCGTTCTCCCGGATCGCCCCCACGTACGGCGAGCGCGACGCCGGGTTGATCACCGCGTCCTCCTCGGTGATCACGAGGTCCACGAGCTCGCCCGGCATCGTCACCGAGTTGACGCGCTCGCGGATCGAGGGGTAGCTCTGGCCGCGGCGCTTGGAGAAGCCGGCGAGCGTGCTGAAGATGATCGTCAGCTTCGCGCGGCCGACGTTGGGGCCGCCACCGATGCCGCCGACGAAGCGAC
>JAJXUY010000170.1:4477-4926 GCA_021782525.1 Acidobacteriota bacterium
GAACGCCTCGTCGATCTCGGCGCACGACAGCAGGGAGAAGTCGAGCAGCGGCGTCAGCGTCCCCTTGCACGCGAGGTTGGCGTAGATCGAGGTCGAGACCTCCTGGTGGCCGGGGTCGGTGAGCAGCGACTCGAACACCTCCGGCGTCGGCTGGAAGCACTGCCCGTGCAGGATCAGCTCGACCGCGCCGCGGCGCAGCATCTCGACGTGGATCTGGGTGATGCCGCCGATCGTGAACGACGCCTTCAGGCCGTGCTCGGCGAAGTGGTCGGAGAGGCGCTGCAGGATCGCCAGAGACGCCCCCGACCCCGACTGGAACGCCACGCCGCTGCGCAGTAGGCCGGCGGCGCCGAGCAGCGCCATCACACGGTCCGCGACCCGGAGGTTGGCCGGGCTCATGATGCGGGCGAGGTCGAGGGTGCCGGCGCCGATACCGGCGGCATCGCCGA
>JAJXUY010000171.1 GCA_021782525.1 Acidobacteriota bacterium
GAGCTCCTCGGCGCCGGGGTCGCCACGCACGACCGCGAGGTACCGCTTGACGGCGCGTCCCTCGGCCCAGGTCCGCGCCAGGGCGCGGGCGGCGGCGTGCTGGCGGGCGAAGGCGAGGACGCCCGTGGTGAGCCGGTCGAGGCGGTGGAAGAGCAACGCCTCGACGCGATGACCCTCGCGCAACGAAAGCTGGAGCACGAGACGTTCCTGCGCCGTGAGCTCGCCGGCCGCGCGGCGGCGCGGCGGCTGCGACGCCGCCCCGGCCGGCTTGTCGATGGCGACGAGCCACCCATCCTCGTGCAGGATCGTGAGCCTGGCGGGTTCCGTCGGCACCAGGAGCGCTTCCCCGGCGGGGAGGATGTCGACCACGTCGCCGAGCTGCAGCGCCCGTGACAGGATCCGGACCGCCCGACCGTTGAGCCAGAGCCGCCCCTCGGCCGCGAGCGCGCGGATGCGGCGGCGCGGCAGCTCCGACAGGGCCGCCGCGCCCTGGTCGAGCCGCTCCCCGGCCAGCCGGGGGGGCACGACGTAGCGGACGACACCGGCGGCCTCAGCCGTTGAGCGCCCCCCACGGTACGACGAGGCGGGCCGTGGTGCCCGCCGGTGAGCTCTCGATCTCGAGGCGGCCGCCGTGCGCTGCGACCATCTTCCGCGCGATCGCGACGCCCAGCCCCGCGCCGCCGGGGCGGCGCACCGCCATCGGGACCATCATCCGTTCGAGCGCATCGGGGGCGATCCCGTGGCCGGCGTCGCGGACCTCGATCTCGGCGTGGTCCCCGGCGTCGCGGACCGCGACGACGACCGGCGGCGGCGGGGTCGCGCTCTCGACCGCGTTGTCGAGGAGCGCCCGCACCGCGTGGCGGAGGAGGCGCTCGTCCCAGCGGCCCCGTCTCCCGCCCTCGGTCCCCTCGACCCGGAGCTCGAGACCGGCGCCGCCCTCGCTGTTGCGGCGCAGCCGCTCGACCTCGGTGTGGACCAGCGCAACCGGGTCGACGGCGCCGGGGACCGCAGCGACCGGCCGCCCGAAGAGCAGGAGCTGCTCGAGGTACCGGCGCAGCGAGTCGACCTGGCGCACGATCGCGTCGAAGTGGGCCTTGACCTCCGGCGCGTCGGCGCTCCGCCGCTGCCCCATCTCGGCCTGCAACCCCATCGTGAACGCGTGGTTGCGCACGTCGTGAGCGATCTGGTTGACGAGGTGCTCGAACGCTGGGTCGTCGGGCGCCGACATGCCGACATGCTAACACCGCGGTCGTCGCGGCTTGACAGCGGGCGGGTGCTCAGTGAGACTGAATGAGCGTTCAATGTTGCGGGGGGGCACCTGTGGGGGGAGCGCTTCGGAGTGACGTGCGGGAAGCCAAACGGGTCGCGATCCTGCGGGCCGCGGTCGAGGTGTTCGCCGAGCGCGGCTACGAGAGCGCCCGCATGCGCGAGGTGGCGGAGCGCGCCGGCGTGGCGGACGGGACGCTCTACCTCTACTTCCAGGGCAAGGAGGCGATCCTGGTGGCCGCCCTCGAGGAGCACGCCAAGGCGTTCCTCAGCCGGGCGCGCCGCGACGCGAGCCGGCAGAGCGACCCGGCGGCCAAGCTGCGCAAGGTGATCGACCGCCACCTCGTGAGCCTCGAGCACGACCGGGCCCTGGCGTACGTCTTCCAGATCGAGCTCCGCCACAGCCGGCGTTTCCTCCGTCAGGTGGCGCGCGGGCAGGTGGCGGAGTACCTGCGCCTGTTGCAGCGGATCATCGCGGAGGGGGTGGCCTCCGGACGTTTTCGCGACGACATCCCCGCCGACGTGGCCGCGCGGGCGGTGTTTGGAGCGGTGGACGAACTGATCACATCGTGGGTGCTCAGCGAGAGGCCGCGGTCGCTGGCGGGACAGGCGGCGCCGCTGATGCGGCTGATCTTCGGCGGCCTCGAGCGCCGCTAACTGGGGGGGGGATGAACGAACCTCGCACGTTGCTTGACCTCTTTGCGGTGTGGTGGGCGGCGGTGCCCGCGCCCGCGCTGATCGACGCCCGCGGCGGGCGGGAGTCGCGGATCCCGGCCCCTGAGGCGGCACGACGCGTGGCCGGGCTCGCGCGCGGCCTCGCGGCGCTCGGGATCGGCAACGGCGACCGCGTTGCGCTGCTCTCCGGCGACCGGCCCGAGTGGCACATCGTGGACTTCGCGGTGCTCCACCTGGGCGCCGCGGACGTGCCCGTGTACCCGACGCTGCTCGCCGACCAGGTGCGCGTGATCGTCGCCGACTCGGGTGCGCGGGTGGTCGTGGCCGAGAACGGGGAGCAGCTGGCGAAGGTGCTCGAGGTGCGCCCGGCGTGCCCGGCGGTCGAGCATGTGATCGTCATCGACGGCGACGCGCCCGAAGGCGTGCGCACGCTGGCCTCGATCACCGAGAGCGTGAGCCTCGAAGAGGCGACGTCGTTCCTCGACGGCTGCCGCTCGCGGGTGCAGGCCGGGGACCTGGCCACGCTGATTTACACGTCGGGCACCACCGGCGAACCGAAGGGCGTCATGCTCACACACGACAACTTCGTGTTCGACTCGATCTCGGCGGCGGGGGTGATGCCGTGGCCCGGCCACGAGACGGCGCTGGTGTTCCTGCCGCTCTCGCACGTGCTCGAGCGCCTGGTCGACTACATCTACTTCGGCAACGAGCTCTCGATCGCCTACTGCGGGATCCTCGAGACCGGCGACGCCCTCCCCCGGATCCGCCCGCACCTTTTCACCGCCGTGCCCCGGTTTTACGAAAAGGTGTACGACCGCATCTTCCACGAGCTCTCCACCGCCCCCCGCCTCAAGCGCGCGATCTTCAAGCGCGCGGTCCATGTGGCGCTCGACAGCGTGCGGAGCGGGCGGCGCGGTGCGTCGTGGCGGCTGTACGACCTCCTCGTCTACTCGAAGATCCGCGCCGCGGTCGGCGGCCGCTTGCGCTTCTCGATCTCGGGCGGCGCGCCGCTGCCGGTGATCGTGGGCGAGTTCTTCCACGGGATCGGCGTCCTCGTGCTCGAAGGGTACGGGTTGACGGAGACCTCGCCGGTGATCAGCGTGAACCGCTTCGACCGGCCACGGCTGGGAACGGTCGGCGAGGCGATCCCCGGCGTCGAGGTGCGCATCGCTGGGGACGGCGAGGTGCTCACCCGCGGGCGGCACGTGATGCGTGGCTACTGGAACAAGCCGCAGGCGACCGCCGACGTGCTCGACGCGGAAGGCTGGCTCGCCACCGGGGACATCGGCGAGCTGAGCGCCGACGGCTACCTCAAGATCACCGACCGCAAGAAGGACATCCTCGTCACCGCCGGGGGGAAGAACGTGGCCCCGCAGGCGATCGAGGACAAGCTGCGGGAGTCGCCGCTGATCGAGAACGCGGTCCTGTTCGGCGACCGCAAGCCGTACATCGTGGCGTTGATTGTGCCGAACTTCGACGGGCTGCAGCACTGGGCGGCGACGCGCGAGGTGAGCGCCGCCGATGTCCCCGCGCTGCTCGCGCACCCGGACGTCGTGGCGGCGTACCAGCAGGTAGTCGACGGCGTGAACCAGAACCTCGCCCGCTTCGAGACGATCAAGAAGTTCCGCCTGATCGGCGAGTCGTTCTCGATTGCGAGCGGTGAGCTCACGCCGACGCTCAAGGTGAAGCGCCGCGCCGTGGAGAAGCGATACGGCGGCGAGATCGCCACGATGTACACCGAGGAGGCGACCTTCGAGTCGTGGAGTTAGCGCCGGGCCGGCTCGGCCGGGGCGACCGGCAGCGGGGGCAAGCTCACGCCGGCGCGCCGGAGCAGCTCCCCGATGCCGACCGGGTGCAGGCCGCGCCGGTTGGTCTCGTCGAGGACGAGCGGGAGCGCCTCCAGCAGCGGCAGGTCCGGGCGGCCGTTGCCGAGGTGCATGAGCATGATGCTCCCGGCCAGCGGCACGCCGGTTCGCTCCTCGAAGCCGAGCAACCTGCGGGCCATCGCCTCCGGTCCCATGTAGCTGCGCGCGCCGCGCGCCTCGACCCAGTCGAGGGCGTCGAGCGAGTCGTGGTCGGCGTGCGTCCAGTCCACGTGGACCAGACCGAGCTCGGCGGCCCAAGCGCGGATCGTCGCGTTGTGCTCGCCGTACGGTGCGCGCCAGAACCGCGACGGGGGGCGTCCGGTCGCGGCCTCGATCGCGGCGGCGGTGCGCCGCAGCTCGTCCTGCAGCCGGGCCCGAGTGATCCCGGCTCGCGTGTCGTGCCGGTGGTTGGTGGCCCAGGTCGTGAGGTGGGGGTGCGTGAAGGTGTGGTTGCCGATTTCGTGGCCGTCGGCCGCGGCCTGCCGGAGCAGCTCCGGATACGTCTCGGCGAAGCGCCCCGTGGCGAAGATCGTCGCCCGCACGTGGCGCTCCCGTAGCAGCGCCAGCAGCTGGGCGGCGCCGCTGGACTCGACGTGCGCGTCGAAGGTGAGGGCGTAGTAGGGGCCCGCCCCGGGGACCGACGCGATGTTGACGGCCGCGGGCGCGGCGAGCAGGAGCGCCGCGAGCGTGGGCGCGAGGGTGATCACCGCGACATTGTACGCGGGGCGCGGCGCCGGTCGCAGAACGGGAAAAGGAAAGAGAGCCGAGGGAAGACGGGCGGAGGAGCGGTGGAACAGAGGAGCTGAGGAGCCGGGGCGAAAGGACATCGTCTGCTCCGCTGCCCTGCGCTCCACAGCCCCTGGCTCTCGACGCTCCACTCCGGTCCGGAGCGCGCCGTCGCGGTCCTTCTCGTCTGGGCTACAATCCGCGCGGGACCGACACGGTGACCTGGAACCTGCCCAACTCGCTGACGGTGGCGCGCATCCTCATGGTGCCGTTGCTCGTCGTGGTGCTGCTGACGCGCTTCTCGGGCAGCGAGTTCTGGGGGCTCGGGATCTTCCTGCTCGCGGCGCTCACCGACCTTGCCGACGGTATCATCGCGCGCCGGACCAAGG
>JAJXUY010000172.1 GCA_021782525.1 Acidobacteriota bacterium
AGCTGGTGCCGGTGTACGACAAGCCGATGATCTACTACCCGCTCTCGACGCTGATGCTCGCCGGGATCCGGGAGATCCTGGTGATCACCACGCCGCACGAGGCGCCGTTGTTCCGGACCCTGCTCGGCGACGGGGGGCAGTGGGGTATCGAGCTGTCGTTCGCCGAGCAGCCGACGCCCGGCGGCCTCGCCGAGGCGCTCCTGATCGGAGAGCCGTTCATCGCCGGCGAGGGCGTGTGCTTGATCCTCGGGGACAACATTTTTTACGCCCAGGGGCTGGCCCGGCAGCTGCAGGGCGCGGCCGCGAGGAGCAGCGGCGCGACCGTGTTCGGCTACTGGGTGCGCGACCCGGAGCGCTACGGTGTCGTCGAGCTCGACGCCGACGGACGGCCGCTCTCGCTCGAGGAGAAGCCGGCGCACCCCCGTTCGCACTGGGCGGTGACCGGGCTGTATTTCTACGATCGCCGGGCGGTGGGCGTCGCCAGGTCCCTCGGCCGGTCGGCACGCGGCGAGCTCGAGATCACCGACGTCAACCGCCGCTACCTCGAGTGGGGGGAGCTGACGGTCGAGCGGCTCGGGCGTGGCACGGCGTGGCTCGACACCGGCACGCACGAATCGCTACTGGCCGCGGCCAACTTCGTGGAGGTGGTCGAGCAGCGCCAGGGGTTGAAGATCGCCTGCCCTGAGGAGGTGGCCTGGCGCATGGGGTTCATCGGCGACGAGCAGCTGCGGCGCAGCGCCGAACCGCTGGCGAAGTCGGGCTACGGCGAGTACCTGCTCGGCCTGCTCGACGGCTCGTGATCGGGTCGGCGCGGCCGCGGCGAGGACAGGGGCGAACCCCGGAGGTCTGATGGCGAGGATATTGGTCACTGGCGGGTGCGGCTTCATCGGGTCGAACTTCGTGCGCATGCTGCTGGCCGAGCGCCCCGACTTGGAGGTCGTCAACCTCGACAAGCTCACCTACGCCGGCCGGCTGGAGAACCTGGCCGACGTCGCCGGCGACCCCCGCTACCGCCTCGTCAAGGGTGACATCTGCGACCCCGGCGCCGTGCGCGAGGCGATGGCCGGGTGCCGCATGGCGGTGAACTTCGCCGCCGAGACGCACGTCGACCGCTCGCTGCTCGGCGCGGGGCACTTCATCGACACCGACATGAAGGGCGTGCTCGTGCTGCTCGAGGAGGCCCGGCGGGTCGGGATCGAACGGTTCGTGCAGATCTCGACCGACGAGGTGTACGGCTCGATCGCGGAAGGCTCGTTCGACGAGGGTTGCGTCCTCAACCCGCGCAACCCGTACGCGGCCTCCAAGGCCGGCGGCGACCGGCTGGCGTTCGCCTACTGGGCGACGTACGGCGTGCCGGTCGTGATCACCCGCGCCTCGAACAACTACGGCCCGTACCAGTATCCGGAAAAGCTGATCCCGCTCTTCGCCACCAACGCGCTGCGTGACGAGAGCCTGCCGCTGTACGGCGACGGGCGCAACGTACGCGACTGGCTGCACGTGTCCGACCACTGTCGCGCCGTGCTGTTCGTCCTCGAGAACGGGTCCAACGGCGAGGTCTACAACATCGCGGGCGGCAACGAGCGCGAGAACATCGCGATCACGCGCGAGGTGCTGCGGCTGCTGGGCAAGCCGGAGAAGCTGATCCGCCCGGTCGACGACCGCGTCGGGCACGACCGCCGCTACTCGCTCGACGCCTCCAAGCTCGGGCGCCTCGGGTGGGCGCCGCGCGTGGTGTTCGAGGCGGGGCTCGCCGATACGGTGCGCTGGTACGCCGAGAACGAGGCGTGGTGGCGGCCGATCAAGGACCACGACGGCGAGTTCCGCCGCTATTACGAGGAGCAGTACGGGGCAAGACTGAAGTGACGGGGTTCGGGACTCGGGGTTCGGGGCTCGGAGACGACAAGCCATGAGGCTGTTCGTGACCGGGAGCCGGGGGCAGCTCGGCCGCGCACTGCAGCGCGCCGCCGCGGCCGGCGGTCACGAAGTCATCGGCCGCGACCTGCCGGAGCTCGACATCACCGACGCCGGAGCGGTTCGCGGCGCCGTCGCGAACGCCCGCCCGGACGCGCTCATCAACTGCGCCGCCTACACCGCCGTGGACGCCGCCGAGGCCGACGAAGGGAGGGCACTCGCGATCAACGGGACCGCGGTCGAGTGCCTCGCCGCGGCCGCGGACTCAGCGGGCGCCCGGCTGGTGCAGATCTCGACCGACTTTGTGTTCGACGGCGTCACCGGGCGGCCGTATCGCGAGGACGACCCGCCGCACCCGCTCTCCGCGTACGGCCGCACCAAGCTCGCGGGGGAGCGGGCGGCGGCGCGCGCCCGGCGCCACCTGATCGTCCGCACCGCGTGGCTCTTCGGCGACGGCGCCAACTTCGTCCGCGCGATCCGCCGGCAGCTCGACGCCGGTACGAGGACGCTCGAGGTCGTCGCCGACCAGCGCGGCTGCCCGACGTACGCGGAGGACCTCGCCGACGCGGTGATCGCCCTGCTCGCGGCCGGCGCCGAGGGGACCGTCCACGCCGTCAACGCCGGCAGCGCGAGCTGGTTCGAGTTCGCGGCCGAGATCGTCCGCTTGCTCGGAGTTGCCGCCGATGTCGTGCCGATCACGACCGCCGCGGCGGCGCGTCCGGCCGCGCGGCCGCCGTTCTCGGTGCTCGACACCTCGCGGTTGCGTGCGATCACCGGGGCCGACCTGCCGCCGTGGCCGCAGGCGCTGGCCAGGTTCCTCGCGGCTGGCGGCTGAGCGCCTGCAACGCCGGCGACGAGATAGTTGAATGAGTCGCAATTCAATGGTGTGACTTGATTTCGTGAAGAGGTTCACATAAATTGTCGGCCGGGGGGCGGAGGCCTTTGCTCGCTTGCGTATGGATGCCATGACCACGTTCGACCGACGCCCCGACGCGTGCGCGGCACTCGCGGCGCCGGTCGTCATCCTCGTCGGCCACTTCGGAAGCGGCAAGAGCGAGATCGCTCTCAACCTCGCGCTCGGGTTCCGCGCGCGCGGCGAGGACGTCAGCATCGTGGACCTCGACGTGGTCAAGCCGTACTTCCGTTGCCGGCAGGCGCGGGACGAGCTGCACGCGCGCGGCATCCGCCTCGTCGCTCCCGAGGGCGAGCACGCGCACGCGGACCTGCCGATCATCCTCCCCGCCATCCGCCACCTGCTGCAGCGCCCCACGGGCCGGGTGCTCATGGACGTCGGCGGCGACCCGGTGGGCGCGCGTGCTCTCGGCTCGCTCTCCGACGCCGTGGTGCCGCCATCGACCGAACTCCTGGTCGTGCTCAACTTCCTCCGCCCGTACACCGAGACGGTGGAGGAGGCGGTGGAGATGGTGCGCGCGATCGAGGCGGCGGCGCGGCTCAAGGCGACCGGCGTGGTGTCGAACACCCACCTGCTGTCCGAGACCACGCCAGCGGTCGTGCTGGAGGGGCTGCAGATGGCGGAGGAGGCCGCGGCTCGGTTGCGGCTGCCCGTCGTCGCGGCGGTGGCCGATCGGCCGACGGCGCGCGGCCTCGCGGGGCGGACGCTCCCACGCCCGCTCCTCGTGCTCGAGCGGCTGATCAGGCCGCCGTTCGAGGGCACGCGGCAGCAGCGC
This sequence comes from Acidobacteriota bacterium, assembly GCA_021782525.1. The sequence goes on from JAJXUY010000172.1 coordinate 3,600, forward strand.
AGGGTCGGACCGCTGTTCGTGCTGAACTGAGAAAGGAGCTCGAGGGTGCCCCAGATCCTCATCGATCGCGACCTCTGCAAAGGGTGCGAGCTGTGCGTCAACGCCTGCCCGCAGAAGATCCTGGCGATGGGCCGCGAGATCAACGCGAAGGGGTACTTCTTCGCGTCCGTCGTCGAACAGAAGCGGTGCATCGGCTGCCGCCTGTGCTGCATCACCTGCCCCGACGTGGCGATCCAGATGCGCGTCTCGGGCACGATGTACCACTACTTCGCCTACTAGGGTTGCAACGGAGCGAATCATGGCCAAGAAGCTCATGAAGGGGTGCGAGGCGATCGGAGAGGCGGCGGTCAAGGCCGGCTGCAAGCTCTTCTTCGGCTATCCGATCACGCCCCAGAACGAGATCCCCGAGTACATGGCGCACCGGCTGCCCCAGGTCGGCGGCACGTTCGTGCAGGCCGAGAGCGAGGTCGCGGCGTCGAACATGATCTACGGCGCGGCGGGCAGCGGCGAGCGCGTCTTCACCTCCTCGTCGTCGCCGGGGATCTCGCTGATGCAGGAGGGGATCTCGTACATCGCCGGGTCCGAGCTGCCGGTCGTCATCGTGAACATCATGCGCGCCGGCCCCGGCCTGGGCGGGATCCTTCCCAGCCAGAGCGACTACTTCCAGGCGACCAAGGGCGGCGGGCACGGAGACTACCGCCTCCTCGTCCTGGCGCCGTGGTCGGTGCAGGAGGCCGCGGACCTCGTGCAGGACGCGTTCGACCTCGCGGACTTCTACCGCAACCCGGTGATGGTGCTCGGCGACGGGCTGATCGGGCAGATGATGGAGCCGGTGGAGTTCAGGCCGGAGCGCACCCCGTGCAAGCCGCTGCCGCCCAAGGACTGGGCCGCCACCGGGTGCCCCGGCGACCGGCCCACGAACATCGTCAACTCGCTCTTCCTCGACCCCGAGGTGCTGGAGCGCCACAACCAGAAGCTCAAGGCGAAGTACGACCGCATGGTGCGCGACGAGGTGAGGTGCGCGAGCTACGGCACCGACCGGCCGTACGACGTCCTCGTCGTCGCGTACGGGACGGTGGCGCGCGTATCCAGCACGGCACTCGACGACCTGCGCGAGGAGGGCGTCGATGCGGCGCTGTTCCGCCCGATCACGCTGTTCCCGTTCCCGTACGCCGAGCTGCGCGCGGCGGCGGAGAAGGCGCGGGAGGTGCTGGTGGTCGAACTCTCGACCGGACAGATGATCGAGGACGTCCGCCTCGCGCTCGAGGGGCGGATGCCGATCCACTTCCTCGGCCGCCAGGGCGGCATGCTGATCAGC
>JAJXUY010000173.1 GCA_021782525.1 Acidobacteriota bacterium
CGTTCGCCGAGGTGCTGGTGGCGCCGTGTCTCTGGCGCGAGGAGCTGATGGGCCTCGTCGCGGTGGCGGACAAGGAGGCGCGGCAGGGGCTGGCCCGCTTCGACGACGAGGACGTCACCTTCCTGCGCTCGCTCGCGTTGCTGGCGGCCCCGGCGATCGCCTCGGGCCGCGCACTCGAGGAGGTGGAGCGACGCCGGCTCCTGCTCGAGGAGGAGAACCGCACGCTGCGCCTCGGGACCGGGGAGGACGCCGGCCTCGTCGGGCAGGCGCCGGCGTTCCACCGCGTCGTCGAGCTGGCGCGGCGGGTGGCGCCCACGGATGTGACGGTGCTGGTGCGCGGCGAATCCGGCACCGGCAAGGAGCGGCTCGCCCGGCTGCTGCACACCCTCTCCCCCCGCCACGCCGGGCCGTTCGTGCCGCTCAACTGCGCGGCGGTCCCGGAGACGCTGCTGGAGGCCGAGCTGTTCGGCATCGAGCGCGGGGTGGCGACGGGGGTGTCGGCGCGGCCGGGGAGGTTCGAGCTAGCGAGCGGGGGCACCCTGTTCCTCGACGAGATCGGGGACCTCTCGCCGGCGTTGCAGGCCAAGCTGCTGCGGGTGCTCCAGGAGCGCGAGATCGAGCGCGTCGGCGGCCGGCAGCGCATCACCGTGGACGTCCGCCTCGTAACCGCGACCAACCGCGACCTCGAGGCGATGCTGGCCGGCGGAGAGTTCCGCCAGGACCTCTACTACCGGTTGCGGGTCGTCGAGCTCACCCTCCCGCCGCTGCGCGAGCGCGTCGAGGACATTCCGCTGCTCGCCCGTCACTTTGTGGGGCTGCACGGGCGCAGGATGGGGCGGCGCCTGTCGCTCGCCCGCGACGGGCTCGAGCTGCTGCTGCGGCACGACTTTCCCGGCAATGTGCGCGAGCTGGAGAACGTGCTCGAGGCGGCGGCGGCGCTCGCCGCCAGCGACCGCATCGAGGCCGAGGATCTTCGCCTGGCGCTGGGCGCGCGTCGTGACGCCGGCAGCGCCGTCGTGGGGACGCTCGAGGAGGCGGTCCGCGCCCACGTCCGGCGCACGCTCGAGCGCCACGGTGGGAATCGGGTGGCGGCGGCGCGAGCGCTGGGGATCGACCGCACGACGCTCTACCGGATGCTGTTGAGGTGGAATGCAACAGAAGATGCACAACGCAACATAGGGCGACGAGACAAGGGCCAGCAACGTTCCCGGCGAGGGTACGAACCGTGATCGCGGCGCTGTGTTGCAATGTGCATCAGGGCGACCCCGTCGCGGATCGGCGCTGCCGCTCGTATCGTATTTCAAATCAATACCTTGAGAATCATGGCAGCGGCCTTGCAAAGCTTCCCGGGCATGATGCCGTTCCCGACCGCAACCGTGCTGGCCGATCGCGTCCTGGAGCCGCTCAGCCGCCCCTGGGCTGCGCTCGGCGCGGGGTTGCTCGGAGGCGGCGCGCTCTACCCCGGCGCGCTCGCCGACGGCGTGCGCCTGGGGTGGCGCCTCCTCTGCCTCCTGCTGGCGCTCTGATGCCGGAGCGGGGAGATGACGCCCATGGCTGAGCCGATGCGGCAACGCCTCGTCCTCCCGCGCGTCGCCCGCGCGGAGTTGATCGCCGGCGATGCCGTGGAAGAGCTCGGACGACGCGTCGGCGTTCCCCGTGATACGCTTGCCGAGGTCAAGCTCGCGGTCGTGGAGGCATGCCTGAACGCGCTCGAGTACGGAGGCGGTGAGGTCGAGGTGGAGCTCGTGGCCCACCGTGACGAAGCGCCGTGGCTCGAGGTGGCGGTGGTGGACCACGGCCCCGGGTTCAACCCCGAGGACCAGCCGCGGCCCGTGCTGGCGGCCAAGCTGCACGCGCTGCGCAAGCGCGGCTGGGGACTCGAGCTGATCCGGCGCCTGATGGACGAGGTGGAGATCACCTCCCGGCCCGGTCTGACCAGGATCCGCATGATCCGCCGAACCGGAGGGCAGTGACGGTGGAAACGTTCGAACTCAAGACCGTGCAGCGCCAGGGCGAGCTGGCCGTGCTCGAGGTAGCCGGCTACATCAACAACGAGGGGGGCGAAGCGATCGCGAGCGAGGCGCGAACCCTGCTCGACGGCGGCTGCCGCGCGTTGCTTCTCGACCTGCACGCGACCAGGATCATCAACTCGATCGGCATCTCCCTCCTGCTCGAGGTGCTCGAGCGCACGCTCGAGGTCAAGGGCACCCTCGCGTTCTGCTGTCTCACGCCGAGCATCGCCAAGACGTTCCAGATCATGGGGCTGGGCCAGTACGCCAGGCTCTTCCCCGATCGCGCCTCGGCGCTCGCGGAGCTGGCCCAGGTCCGATGAACGACGCGCTGCGGGTGCTGGAACTCGCGGTCGGCGTACCGCCCGAGGGTGGGGCGCCGCTGCCGCACGCCGTCCTCGAGGCCCTGCTCCGCGCCACGGGCGCTCCCGCCGGGGCGATCGGTCGCGGCCATGAAGTTCTGGCGCGGATGGGCGCGGCACGGGGCGGGGCGCGCTCGGAGCTGCCCTCCGGGCGCGACGCGTTCTGGCTCGAGCTCGACGGCGGCGCCGAACCGGCAGAGTTCGTGCGGGTCGCGGCCGGCATCGTCCTCGGCGGCTGGGTGCTGCGCGAGGAGCTCAAGCAGGCGCGCTTCGCGGAACGGCGCCGGTTGTGGGAGATCGAGTCGTTGCGCGCGATCGGCGAGGCGCTCGGCGGCACCCTCGAACCGGCTCGCATCGCCGAGGAGCTCCTCCTGCACGCCACGGCGCTGCTCGACGCCCGCCGCGGCGAGGTCTGGCTCACGGCCGCGGGAGCCGCCGGCCCGGCCGTGCGGCTTGTGGGGGCCGGGGCGGTCGCGGCGTGCACCACAGGCGATTGCGTCATGGCCGCGCGCGTCGGCGGCGCGGTGCTCGCGCCCGAGGAGGCGGCGGCGCTGCCGGAGGGCGGCCTGCTCGAGCCGGGCCGGCTTGCGGTGCCGGTGGCGGGCCGGCGCGGCCGTCTCGGCGTCCTCGCTCTCGCGGAGCGGGAGGTGCGGGGCGGCACCGCGCCGTTCGCGGCCACCGACGCCGAGACCCTCGGCCTGTTCACGGCCCAGGCCGCGGTCGCGCTCGAGAACGCGATCCTCCACCGCGAGGCGCTCGAGCAGGAACGAACCGAGCGCGAGCTCGAGCTCGCGGCCGCGATCCAGCGCCAGCTCCTCCCCTCGGCGCTCCCGCTGCTCCCCGGCTTCGACCTCGCCGCCAAGAGCGAGCCGTCGCGCCGTGTCGGCGGCGACGTGTACGACGTCATCGCCGCCCCGAACGGCCTCTTCCTCATGCTCGGCGACGTGGCCGGCAAGGGGGTTCCGGCGGCGCTGATGGCGGCCTCGCTGCAGGCCGCCGTGCGCCTGCTCGTGCAGTCGTGGCCGCCGCTCGACGAGCTCGCGCGCCAGCTCCACCTGCACCTGCTGCACACGACGCCCGAGAGCAAGTTCGCGACCGTGTTTCTCGCCTACCTCGGGCGCGACGGCACGCTCGATTGGGTCTCCGCCGGCCACAACCCGGTGCTGCTGGTCGGCCCCGGCGGCGGCTGCGACCGGTTGTTCGCGGCCGGACCTCCGCTCGGCCTGCTCGAGCAGGCGTACTACCCGTCGAGCCGCACGGTGATGCCGCATGGCTCGCTGCTGCTGGCGTACACCGACGGTTTCTCGGAGGCTCCCGCGCCGGGCGACGACGGCGCCGATTTCGGCGTCGACGGGGTTGCGGCGTGCGCCGTCGCCGGCCGGGGCGACACGATGGAGCGCCTGGTGGCCGCGCTGTTCGGCGCGGTCGCGGCGCACACCGGCGGGGCGCCGCCGCACGACGACCGCACCGTGCTCGCCGCCCGGCGGCTCGCCGGGTGACGGCCGTCACCGACAGCGGGGACGGCGGGACCTACGCTCGACTCGACCGTCTTCTCCTTCCTCCGGCGCCCCGCCCCCGGGGCGCCAGTTTCTTCTCGCCCTCTGCGTAGCTCGGGCCCGTGCTCTGGGCGCCGCTGGCGTCGGACCATCTATCCGGGCGGGGGGTCCCGCGGCCGCTCCACCGCCCACCCGGCCGCTCTCGACCCCCCGAGCCCCCCGGCGAGCCGCGGCAGAGCCGCGTCTCGCCCGGCGTTGCGCTGCGCCGGTTCGCATCCTCATGGTGCCTCCGGCACCACTCCGGTGCGACCGGCTCGCGCGCCTAGCATCCGGCCCACTCTCGGCGGCGCGGCTGCACGCCGTGAGGTGTCGGTCCTGTCACTATTCGTTTTGTCGTTCCCGAAGCCCGAGCCCCGAGCCCCGGTCTCTTCGATCCACGATCCACGACCCACGATCCACGACCCACGGTCCTTTCGGACCACGGACCACTGGCCACGGTCTTTCCCAAAGCTGCTTGTGATTGCCCGCGACAATGTTGACGATTGAATCGGTGTTCAATAGAGTGATTGGCAACAACCCGCGACGACGGCGGACCAGAGGAGGGAGAGTGGCATGAGAATGGCGAGAAGGACAGGGCTTCTGGCGCTCGTAGCGTGTCTGCTGCTGGTGCCGGCCGCAAGTCACGGAGCGGGTTTCGCGCTCTTCGAGCACGGTGCCCGTGCGGTGGCGCTCGGCGGCGCGTTCGGGGCGACGGCGGACGACCCCACCGCAATCTACTTCAACCCCGCGGGGATCGCGTTCCTGCAAGGGACGCAGATGGCGGCCGGCGTCTACTTCATCACCGAGTCGAGCAAATTCTACGGTGCAAACCCGTACCCGGGGCAGGGGTACGAGGCGAAGATGAAGAGCCAGATCTTCTACCCGCCGCACTTCTACCTCACCGGCGAGCTGACCCCTGACCTGCACTGGGGGATCGGCGCCTACGCGCCGTTCGGCCTCGGCACCTGGTGGCCGAACGAGTACGCCGGCAAGTACA
>JAJXUY010000174.1 GCA_021782525.1 Acidobacteriota bacterium
CTCGCCAAGGCGATCGCCGAGCTCGAGAAGCAGATGAAGGCGGCGGCGAAGCGGCTGGAGTTCGAAGAGGCGGGGCAGCTCCGCGACCGCATCAAGGAGCTGCGCGCGCAGCAGATCTACAAGACGTGAGGGGCGGGGGGCGGTCCGCTTCCGGACCCCGCCACGGCACGACCGGCGAGCGCCAGGCGTTCGCCGTGATCTCATCACTCCACCTGTGTGATCGTCTCGGCCACGCGCGGCTCGAGGTAGTTGCTCCGCACGAACGGACGCTCGGCGACGGCGTAGAACGCGTAGATCAGCAGGTGGCCGCTGGCGGCGGCGATGACACCGGGGAGCGAGCCATAGAGGAGCGCGTACCCGTAGCCCTGGAGCTGCCCGACGGAGTACATGGGGTTGTGCAGGAAGCGGTACGGCCCGCTGTCGCAGGCCGCGGTCAGCGGGCGCCCGAGGAACATGTCGCGGAAGAAATAGACGTCGACGCCGACGGTGAGCGTGGCCCACAGCTTGGCGACCAAGCCCACCGCGAACAGCGCCACGCCCGCGGCGAGGACGAGAGGCGCGGGAACCGCCCGCTCCCACCCGGGGATGTGCAGCGCCGCCATGCAACCAACCCCCAGACCCTGGTTGAGGAACATCAGCCCGGCCACGGTCTCGTACGCCCGGAACGCGCGCTCCTCACCGAGGCGTGCGAGGGCGCGGGTCCGCACGTTGGACCGCAGGATCACGGCGTTACCGCCGTAGTAGAACATCAGCGTGAAAAGGAAATAGGGCACGATGAGCCGCCAGTCGGCGCGGGCGATGAGGGCGTGGGCGAGGTAGACGGAGGCGACGCTCCCGGCCACCCAGACGGCGTTGAGGTGCTCGAGCCGCCACCCGGCCATCGCGAACACCGTCGACACGACGCGCGCGGCTCCGCGGAAGAATCCACGCCGCCGCGGGGCTGTCGGAGCGTGGCGTCCGGCGCCGGCTGGCGCGCCCTGTGGGTGGCGTTCCTCGGCTCGCGAAACGGGGTCCCTCATGCTTCACCTTGGCCGGAGTCGCGGCTGTATCCGGGAGCTAGAATCAGATTACCACCGTGTTCGACGGCGCCGCGCCTCATGGCACAGCTTCCCTTCCATGCACCGCTCGAATCTAGCGCTCTTGTCGCTCGTCGGCATGCGCACTTTCACCCCCGGGACCCGGTGGAGGTTCAGGTAGGAACCACCCGCTCGAGTTTTCGTTGCGGGCGGTGGCGCCGGTTTCCCGGACCCGGTGCGCATCTCGGCGCGACCCCGGCTGCGGCCGGTGTGTTCACCTCCGCGCCGCGCCTCGGCGGTACGCCACCAGGGCGAGCGGGACCTGGCGCCACCCTCGCCACGCATGGAGCGTCCCGTCACCGCCGCGGAGCGCGAGCTGGGCCGAGATGCCGCCGTCGAGCGCCACTGCCCGGCGGCAGCCCAGGGCGCCCATGAGGGCGGCCATCTCCGGGACCGTCGGCCCGAACGGGAGCGAGCCGAGGGTGTCGCCGGCGGCGGCGAACCGCGTCAGCGCCACGAGCACACCGCCGTCGCGCAGCTCGCCGACAGCGAGGCGCGCATCGCGGTGCTCGACATCGACCCCGAGGCCGGAACGGCACAGCGGGGGCGGCACCTCCCCATCGCCGGACAGGAGCGTCGGGTACGACTGGAACGCCTCGCGCGCCCCGCCGGTGCCGGACGACGGGATCGCCTCCTCCGGCAGGAAGCCGACGCGGCCGTCGCCGAGAACCGTGACCGCCATGGAGAGCGGCCCGGCGCCGGCTGGTTGCTCCACCTCTCCGTGTCGGACCAGCCAGCCCCACGGCATCCCGCCGGTGAACTGGCCCGCGTTGACTCCGAGCACCGCTCCCGCCGGCAGGTCGTCGAGCGACCACGCCGCCAGCGTCCCTCCCTCGCGGCTCGACCGCACGAGCTCGAGCCGCACCCGGGCGGGGTCGAGCCTGACGAGGACGACGAGCAGCCGCCAGGCCTCCCCGCTGCCCGCGAGGGACAGCTCGCCCCACTCCATCCCGGCGGCCGCCGGGCGCCAGGCGACGGCGGCCGCCACGGCGGCGTCCGGACCTCGCCAAACCACCGGCGCCCGCCCCGACTCCCACCACGTCACCCAGCCGGATCGGCCCCGCACCTGCAGCTGCGAGGCCGGCAGCTCCCCGGCCGGCACCGGCGAGCCGAGGACCGCGGCGCACGCCACGACGGCCGCGGCGGGCCAGGGCGACCGACTCCGACACGCTCGCCGCACCGGCTCACCGCCGGTTGGGGTAGAGCGACCTCAGGAACGCCTCGCAGTGCGGCCGCACGGCGGCCACCTCGGCGGAGGTGTAGACGTAGAAGACGTTCCCGTCGCCGGGCAGCTGGAGGCCGTTCGCGCCGGGAGCGGCCGGGTCGGACAGGCAAAGCGGCGAGACACGCTCTTTGAGGACCGCGTACTGGCGCTGCGTGAAGCCGTTGTCGCTGGCCGCGTTCTCCTGGACATGGCGCAACTCACTCGAAACGTCGACGCGCTTGGGCTCCGCCGACGGATCGGGGCCGCACTCCTTCTCCATGTACGCCTGCATCCCGGTCTGCATCGACTCGGCGGCCTTGCGCCGGGCCTCAGGGCCGGCCGCCGAGGAAACCGCGGCGCTGAACTCGGCCATCCGCTGGGCGAACTCGGGGTTCATCGCCGCGTTCATCTGGCACTGCTGGTACTGCTCCTTGCTGAGTCGCGCCTTGGGCTGCAGCGCGGCGGCCTTGGCGGCGGTCGCCCGACGCGCCGCGTCCTCGGTCGCAAGCGCCTTGCCGAAGCGGGCGAGCGTCTCCGGCGTCATCTCGAGGACGCCCTGGGTGAACACAGGGCCCGCTGCGGGCCGCAGCGGCTTGTACGTCATCCCGGCCTGCGCCGCGGCGCCGGCCGCCACGACCACGCTGGCGGCGATGACGAGGATGGGTACGACATGGTCACGATGGGTCATGCGCTCCTCCTGGTTTGCCGCGGGCTGGGCCCGCCCTCCTGTGCTTTGCTGGCAGATCCCCTTCGGGGTAGCGAAAAAAGTATCTCACGGCTCGCCGGCCGTCAAGGCGAGGCCGCGGAAATTCGCCACCCGCACCGGTCGTTGAACGAATCCGAGGCGGAGCCGGCGGCGACCGTGGACGCGGCCGCAGCGGACCGGCGCACGTCTCGTTCGCACGATCCGACACGCGCCGGCGCATCGCAGCCGGCGGCGGGTGTCCGCGGCGAACGTCGAATGTCGCAACACGTGATGCTGTCGGGAAGGAAGGTGACCCATGAAACCTGACGCGGGAATCTTCGGCGGCTCTCGCCTCCACCTCGGTCGGACCGCGATCCTGGCGCTCACGACCGCCGGCCTCTTCGCCCTGGCGAGCTGCGCGTCGTCCTCGATGTACCGCCCCGTCATTCCACCGCCGGTCACGGTGAGTCAGATCGTGAAGATGTCCAAGGAGGGGATGGCCCCGGATGCGATCATCCGCACGATGCGCGCCTCGCGCACGGTGTACCGTCTCAGCGCCAGCCAGCTCGCACGTCTCCGTGACCAGGGGGTGGCGGACCAGGTGATCGACTACATGCAGCACACCTACCTCGCCGCAGTGCGGCGCAGCGCCCGGTTCGAGGAGTGGCACTACTGGCACCATTGGGGCGACGACTTCTGGTACGGCGGAGAGGCGTTCGGCTGGCCGTCCTACTGGTACTGGCCGGACGACGACTTCTTCTACCAGGGGCCGGTCGGTCACGGTGGCCACGAGGGCCGCGAAGGTCACGAAGGCCACGAAGGCGACGGGGGCCACCGGTAGCGTCGTCGCGAGCGCGGGCGTCTGCCCCGGCACGGCTTTCGAATCCGACCTCGAGGGGGCCGCCTGGCTCCGTCAGTTGCGCTCGTCGGGCGTGCCCGGGTCGCGGTACGGGGGCAGGACCAAGGTGAAGAAGACGTAGGCGAGGGCGGCGACGAGGGAGAGCGCGGCCATCGTGTAGGCCAGCGACCGCCCGCGCCACAGCCCCGCGAACCAGGCCTGGAAGCGGACCGCGAGCACGTTGGCCGTCCCGCCGTAGAGCTCGAGCGCCCGCAGGTACTTCTTCGAGGTGTCCGGGGAGAAGTCGAGCAGCGACTCCGGCTCGGCGCCGGGATGCAGGTAGATCGCGACCGAACTCACGAGCCCGGCCGCGAGGATGAACATGGCGATCACGACGTGGCGCCTGCGTGATCGGCCGGCGGGCGTTGGCTCCATGGCGGAGTAGAATGACACACTTGGCGTGGCGCGGCCGGCATTTTCGGCTGGCCCGCGACGTTGCAGGGGGGCACCTCGATGAGGAGACCTGGGTTCTACGCGGTCATCGCAGCGGTTCTCTGGGCCCACGCGGCCGGCGCCCAGCTCGTGCAGCAGGGCGGGAAGTTGGCGGGGAACGACGCGACGGGCGCCGCGTGGCAGGGCTCCTCGGTGGCCGTGTCGAGCGATGGCAACACCGCGATCGCCGGCGGCTACCTCGACAACTCCGGAGCCGGCGCGGCTTGGGTGTTCACCCGGGTGAACGGAGTCTGGTCGCAGCAGGGCGCCAAGCTCGTCGGTAGTGGCGCCAAGGGGAACGCGCAGCAGGGCTGGTCCGTGGCGATCTCCGGCGACGGCAACACGGCGATCGTCGGCGGCCCGGCGGACAACAGCAGCGTCGGCGCGGCGTGGGTGTTCGTTCGCTCCGGCGGAACCTGGTCGCAGCAGGGGAACAAGCTGGTCGGTTCCGGCGTGTCGGGGCACCCGGCGCAGGGCTCTGCGGTCGCCCTGTCGGCGGACGGCAACACCGCCCTCATCGGGGGCCCGTACGACAACACGAACGCAGGCGCGGCGTGGGTGTTT
>JAJXUY010000175.1 GCA_021782525.1 Acidobacteriota bacterium
CAACGCCGATGTCCGCGTGCTGCCCGAGGACCTCTCCGAGACCTGGGCCAAGCTGCACGGCGCGCTCGAGGCCGGGGATGCCTGAGCGGCCCCCGGCCGGCTCGCGGTCGCTGCCTCTCGCCGTCCTCATGGGGCTCGCCTGGCTGGTGCCCGGACTCGGCCACCTGCTGCTCGGCCGGCGCACCCGCGCCGCCGTGTTCTTCGTCGTCGTGGTCATCGGCTTCATCGTCGGCCTCGTGCTCGACGGCGAGCTGATCCTGCCGCACGCGGGCGACCCGCTCTCCTACCTGGCCGCGATCGCCAGCATCGGCAACGGCATGCTCTTCTTCGTCGCGCACAGCGTCGGCCTCGGGCAGGGCGTCGTGACCTCGCCGTCGTACGAGTACGGCAACACCTTCCTCCTCACCGCCGGGATGATGAACCTCCTGCTCGTCCTCGACGTGCACGACATCGGCACCGGCAAGAAGGAGTGGTGATGGTCGACCACCTGACCCTGATGACGCTGCACGCGTTGCTCATCGCGGTGTTCTTCTCGTTCCTGTGGAAGAGCGACAAGCACGAGCGCACCGTCTACTTCTGGAAGGTGTTCGGAGCCCTGGTGCTGGGTGCGATCGCCCTGGGCTGGCTGATGTATCCGTTCCCGCGCAGCTGAGGCGCGACCGGACGGGTGCGCGATGCACGCCCCGAAGACAACCCCGTTCATGAGCCTCCCGGCGGCCGCGCCGGCGCTGAGGCGCCCGTGAGGGTCTTGCTCGTGGCCGGCGAGGCGAGCGGCGACCTTCACGCCGCCAACCTGCTGCGCGCGCTGCGCGCCGCCCATCCCGCGGTCGAGGCGTTCGGCGTCGGCGGCGAGCGGCTGCGCGAGGCCGGCCTCGAGTGCGTCGCGCGCAGCGAGGAGCTCTCGGTGATGGGCCTGGCGGAGGTCGTGCGCGAGCTGCCGCGCCTGTGGCGCCTGGCGAGCCGCGTGCGCCGGGAGGCGCTCGCGCGCCGGCCCGACGTGGCCGTGCTGGTGGACTCCCCCGACTTCAACCTCCCGCTCGCGCGCCGCCTGCGGCGCGCCGGCATCCCGGTGGTGATCTACGTGTCGCCGCAGCTGTGGGCGTGGCGCGCCGGGAGGGTGCGGCGGATCCGCCGCGACGTCCGGCGGGTGCTGTGCATCCTGCCGTTCGAGGTCGCGTTCTACACCGAGCACGGGGTGAGCGCCGAGTACGTCGGCCACCCGCTGGTGGACGAACTCGCGCCGGTGATGGCGGCGATGCCGCCGCGGCGGCCGTCCGCGCTGGCGCTCCTGCCGGGCTCGCGCTGGCACGAGGTCGAGGCGCTGCTGCCGACGATGCTCGCGGCGGCGACCGCGCTCGCCGGCGAGGTGCCGGATCTGCGGGTGCGGCTGATCGCGGCGCCGGGCCTCGACCGCGACCGCCTCGAGGCGCTCATGCGCGGCGCCGCGGTGCCGGTCGAGGTGATCGCCGGGGACCGCCACCGCGCCCTGGCGGCGTGCTCGGCGGCGCTGGTGGCGTCGGGCACCGCCACCCTGGAGTGCGCCCTGCTCGATGTCCCGATGGTGGTCGGCTACCGCCTGCAGGCGCTCTCCTACGCGCTCGCGAAGCGGCTCGTGCGCGTGCCCCACGTCGGCCTCGTCAACCTCGTCGCCGGTGAGCGGCTGGCGCCCGAGGCGGTGCAGGACGAGTTCAACGCCGGCCGCCTCGTCGCCGAGGCGCGGCAGTTGCTCGGAGACACGGGCATGCGCCAGCGCGCCGGCCTCGCCGAGGTGCGCCGGCGGCTCGGCGCGCCCGGGGCAAGCGCGCGCGCGGCGGCGGCGGTGTTGGCCGCGGCGAGGGAGGCGGGATGAGCGCGTTGCGCCGGATCGTGAAGATGCTGCGCCCGCACTCGGGGTGGGTCGTCGGCGCCGCGCTCGCGATGACCGGGGTGGCGCTCGCGACCGTGTTCATGGTGTTCCTGATCGGCCCGATGTTCGACACGGTCCTCGGCGCGTCGGTCCCGCTTCCGGGCCTGACCTCCGCCGCCGGACCGGCTGCCGGGGCGCGCGCCCCGGCAGCCGTCGAGCAGCTCGGCTTCGCGCGCGACCTCAAGGCGTGGTTCGAGAGCGCCAAGGAGTCGCTGCGCCGGTTCCTGCCGAACGACGCGGTCGCCATCCTGCTCCTCGGGTTCCTCGCGGTGCTGGCCAAGAACGCGTTCACCTACCTGGGGAACTACGCGATCTACCGCGCCGGGCTCCTCACGATCAAGGACCTGCGCGACCGCCTGATGGACCGCCTCGTCATCCAGTCCGCGGCGTACCACCAGCGGCAACCGAGCGCGGTCCTGATGTCGCGCATCACCAACGACGTCGAGCGCATCACCGAGGTGATCTCCGACCGCCTCTCGAACCTGGTGCAGGACTCGTTCACGGTGGTCGGGATGGTGGCGCTGGTGGTGTCGCTCAACGTGCGCCTCGCGATCGTCGTCCTCGTCGGAGCGCCGATCTTCCTCTGGCCGATCATGAAGTTCGCGCGCAAGCTGCGGCGGCGCTCGCACCAGACCCAGGAGCGCCTCGGCGAGATGAACACGGTCGTCGACGAGGTGCTCAAGGGGTACCGCGTCGTGCAGGCGTTCAACATGGAAGCGTTCGAGTCGGCGCGTTTCCGCGAGACCACCCGGCGCCACTTCGTGGCCAGCATGAAGGCGCGCAAGGTGCTGGCGCTCAACTCGCCGGTCGTCGAGGTGATCGGCGCGGCCGGCATCATCGGCCTGCTGCTGTACGCCCACCGGCTGATCAGCTCGGGGGCGATGAGCACCGGGGCGTTCGCCTCGTTCCTGATCGGCCTGTACTCGCTCTACACCCCGATCAAGCGCCTCACCAGGATGAACATGGCGCTGCAGGGGGCGGTGGCGGCGGGGGAGCGCGTGTTCGCCGTGATCGACGAGCCGGTGGCGATCGCCGACCGGCCGGGCGCCCGCGCTCTCGCCGGCGTGCGCCAGGGGATCGCGTTCGAGGGCGTGACGTTCGCCTACGAACCGAACAAGCCGGTGCTGCGCGGCCTCGACCTCGTGATCCCGGCCGGGAAGGCGTTGGCGCTGGTCGGCGCGTCGGGCGCCGGGAAGTCCACCGTCGCGCAGCTGCTGCCGCGCTTCTGGGACGTGCAGGCCGGGCGCATCGCGATCGACGGCACCGACATCCGCGACGTCACGCTCGCCTCGCTGCGCGCCAGCCTCGCCCTCGTCACCCAGGAAACGGTCCTGTTCAACACCACCGTCGCCGCCAACATCGCCTACGGGCAGCCGACGGTCGACCGCGAGCGGCTGCACGCGTGCGCGCGTGCGGCGTTCGCCGAGGAGTTCATCCTCGAGTTCCCCGACGGGTTCGACACCGTGATCGGCGAGGCAGGGGTGCGCCTCTCGGGCGGGCAGCGCCAGCGCATCGCGGTGGCGCGCGCCCTGTACAAGGACGCTCCGATCCTCATCCTCGACGAGGCCACCTCGGCACTCGACGCCGAGTCCGAAGGGATCGTGCAGCGCGCGATCGAGAACCTGATGGCGGGGCGCACGGCGCTGATCATCGCGCACCGGCTCGCGACGGTGCGCAACGCCGACGCGATCGCGGTGATGGAGGACGGGCGCGTCGTGGAGGTGGGGACGCACGCCCAGCTGCTGGCGCGCGGCGGGGTGTATGCGCGCCTGGCCGAGATGCAAGGCCTCACCGAATAGGTGCGCCGCCGATAGCGGACCACTATCCGGGCGGGGGGGCCCGCGGCCGCTCCACCGCCCACCCGGCCGCTCTTGCCCCCCCGTGCCCCCGCGAGCCGCGGCGAAGCCGCGTCTCGCCCGGCGTTGCCCTTCGGCGGATCGGATGCTCATGTAGCCTCCGGCTACGCTCCGCTCCTCCCGCCTCGTCCGCCTTGCATCCGGCCCACTCTCGGCGGCGCGGGCTACGCGCCGTCCACCTTGGCCCTGCTACTCAAGCTCACTCGAACCACGACCCACGACCCACGATCGGCGACCCACGACCCACGGTCTCTGCCGGCCACGGACCGTGGACCCCTGGCCCCTGACCCCGTCTCTGCTCACCTCGGGGCGAGCCGCAGGCCCCAGAGTTGGACCGCGAGTGCGCGGGTGTCGCCGGCGCCGGGGACGTACGCCTCGGCGCGGCGGAAGGCGAGGCGGCTGGTGCGGCCGGGGGTGAAGAAGTGCGACGGGACCGCGTACGTGGCGCGCGGCGCGTCGCCGGGGACGGTCAGCGCGATCGCGCCGTCCACCACCAGCTCGAGCGCCGCCGGGCCCGGGTAGGGGGCGAGGTCCAGGGCGAGGCCGGCGCCGGGCGGCAGCGGCGGGATAAGGAACTCCGCGTCGCGACCGCCCCACATGAACTTCTCGCTGGTGCCCGGCGGCCGCTCCGGCAGCCACCAGCCGCGCACCGGGAGCGGCACGTCGCGGGCGGCGAGGACGTTGAGGAAGCGCCCCTGCGTCAGCGGACGCAGGCGGTCCGAGACCGTGGGGAAGCGCTCGCCGGGGCCGAGCGCGGGGAAGTAGTGGAACGGGTAGTCGGTGATGAGGGCGTAGGCGCCGTCCGGGAGCGCCTTGGCGTCCGGACTGGAGGGGGCCAGGTACCAGTGGAAGCTCCACGGGTGCCCGGCGGCCCGGTCGAGCTCCTCCCGGTAGGAGAGGAACGGGTACAGGCCCGGCTCGACCACGAGCGCCTCGCCCGTCGCTTTCGCGTCGCGCACCGCGGCCCGCACCGCCGCCCAGCCGGGCAGCTCGGTGCGGTGCTGTTCGAGCACGGCCGGGGCGGCGGCCAACGCCCAGGTGGCGCCGAGCACCGCGAGCCCGCCGGCGGCGACGAGCGGCG
>JAJXUY010000176.1 GCA_021782525.1 Acidobacteriota bacterium
AGGTCAAGGCGGCGCTCGAGCCGCCGCCGGCGCCGGCTCCGCACGCCGGGGCGGCGGGTCCCGGTGCCGCGCCCGGCGCGGCCGCCAAGCCGACGGCGAATGTCCCGAAGAAGCCCTGACCGCCCAGCGCGGATCGTGGTCGCGGCCGTCGTCGAGCGTGACGACGGCCGCTTGCTTTTGGCCCGTCGCCTGCCGGGCGCGCACCTCGGCGGCCTGTGGGAGTTTCCCGGCGGCGGGGTCGAGGCCGGCGAGACCCCGGCGGAGGCGCTCGTCCGCGAGCTGCGGGAGGAGCTGGGCGTCGAGGTGATCGTGGGGGAACCGCTCACCTTCGCGTTCCACCGCGACGAGCGGGGCGACGTCGTGCTGCTCTTCTTCGCCGCCCGCCTCGCCGCCGGCGAGCCGAGCGGTCTGCAGGGACAGGCGCTGGGCTGGTTCGCCCGCGGCGAGCTTCGCGGTCTCGCCACGCCGCCCGCGGACGCCGAGCTGGTGCGCCGTCTCGCCGCCGCGCCCGCGTGAGGGCGCGGCCCGCCGCGGCCGCGCCTCAGTCGAACAGCGGCGTCCCGTCGCGGAGCAGCGCCTCACCGTCGAGCGCGAGCGTGGGGTGGAGCACGATCCCGTCGACGTGGAAGGGAATGTCGACGGTGCCTCCCATCGAGGCGTTGTTGCCGAACGCGACGTGAACCGTGCCGAGGATCTTCTCGTCCTCGAGGATCTTGCCCGTGAGGATCGCGCGGTCGTTGGTGCCGACACCCAGCTCCGCGACGTTGCGGGCCGCCGGGCCCGCCTTGTCGAGCATCGCCGAGAACACGGCCGCCTCGTCGCCGCCGCCGACCTCGACCGCGAGCCCGCCCCGGATCGTGATCCGGACCGGCTCGCCCACGGTCCCGATCCCGGCGAGCGCGCCGTCCACCACCAGGATCCCCTCGGCCCGACCCTCCTCGGGGCGGAGGTAGGACTCGCCGGACGGCAGGTTGCCCCAGCGGCCGCGCTCGCGGATCAGTCCGGTGGAGGGGATCGCCGCGATGCCGGCGATCGGCAGCGTGAGGTCCGTGCCGAGTCGGGTGGAGAGATGGGCCGTCGAGGCCCGCGTCAACCGCTCGGTGACGCGCAGCGTCCGCGCGGCGATCGCCCGGTAGTCGGCGTTCATCGTGCGCACGAGGCACGCCTCGGTGATCCCCGGCATCGTCGCGACCCGCGCGCCGGCGGCGGTCGCGGCGCGCCTCGCCGCGGTGTGCGTGACCGAGCGGCTGGTCACCGCGATCACGGCGTCGACCGCCGCCATCGCGGCCGGGACCGGGGGTGGGGGCTCCTGGCCGTTGAGTTCGCGCTCGGCGTACTCGAGCAGCGTGACCTCGCGGGCCAGCGGTCGAGCGATCTCGGCCAGCACGCGGGCGATCGCCGCCAGCGGCGGGTCGGTGACCACGAGCAGCGTTTCGTGCGGCTGGATGCCGAGGCAGTCGCGCACCGCCACCAGCGCCGCGTTCTCGATCGCTCCCATCGTCGACCTCCGGCCCCGATCCTGCTCAGGCGCGGGTCACGCACCAGACCGGGACCGGCGAGCGCCGCGCCAGGTACTGGCTGGTCGAGCCGAGGACCAGCTCGACGATGCGGCGGTGCCCGTGGGCGCCGAGGAACACGAGGTCGTGGCGACCGGGGGCGAGCAGGCGCAACAGCTCCTGTTCGACCGCCTCGCCGGGCACGAACGCGTACTCGGCCTTGACCTCGTACGGCGCGAGGTAGCGCTCCGCCTCGTCGAGGCGGGCGCGGCCGCGCTCCTCCTGCACGTCCACGGTCGCCACCGTGAGCGGCAGGCCGAGCGCGCGCGTCAGCTCCGCCGCCTGTTGCAACGCCCGCGTCGCCTTCGGGCTGCCGTCGTAGGCGGCGAGCGGCCGGCCCGGGAGCTCGGCCGCCGCGGGCACCACGAGCACGGGGACGGGCGAGCGGCGGAGCAGCGTCTCCGCGGTGGCCCCGAGGAGGTCCTCGTGGAAGCGCGCGTTGACCCCGCGCTGCCCGACGAACAGCACGTCGGCGAGCTTGGACGCGGCGAGGACGCCGTGCGCCACGCCGGCCCGCTCGAGGTGGAACCGGCTCTCGATGCCGGCGGCGCCGCAGCGCTCGTCGAAGTCGGAGCGGACGACCCCGGCGACCTCGTCCAGCGTCGCGCGCATCTGCGACTGCAGGTTGAGGAACGGCTCGAACCCCATCGAGCCCGAGATGTCCGTGATGAACGCCCCCTCGAGGAACGTGGCGTCGACGACGTGGATGCCGTGCACCACCCCATGGACCCGCCCGGCGAGCTCGATCGCCAGCCTCAGAGCGGTGCCGGCGTTGGCGGAGCCGTCGAGACCGACGGCGATGTGCTTGACCATGGCGGGTCTCCTTTCGTTCAAGGTAACCCGGGCGGGGGGCCGCCGCAAGACCCGGGAATGCCGCGGGTGCGAGCGCAATTCTGCGTAGAATGGAGAGTCGGTCCGCGAAAGGTTCTCCGCCACCGGGCGGGCGCCTGGGCATGGGGAGGAGGTTGCGAATGGCGACGGTTGCGACGAGCGAGCCCGGGGCGTTGCCGCTGGCCGAGGTGCTGGACGCCTACCGCGTGATGGTGACGTCGCGCAAGGTGGACGACAAGGAGATCCAGCTCAAGCAGCAGAACCTCGTCTTCTTCCAGATCAACGGCGTCGGCCACGAGGGGTTCCTGGCCGCCGCCGCCCGCCACCTCTCCGCGGAGAAGGACTGGTTCTTCACCTACTACCGCGACCGTGCGCTCGCGATCGCCCTCGGGATGACCCCGTACGAGATCTTCCTCGGCGCCGCCGGCGCCGCCAGCGGGCCGGACTCGCGCGGGCGGCAGATGCCCAACCACTTCGGCCAGCGGCGCCTCCACCTCACGCCACCGTCGTCGCCGACCGGGACCCAGTGCCTGCAAGCGGTCGGGTTCGCCGAGGCGGGGAGGTACCTGCGGGCGCTGGAGACGGCGGCCGAGCGTCCTCCCGGCTCCGGCGAGGTCGTGTGGGTGTCGCTCGGGGACGGGACCACCTCCCAGGGCGAGTTCTGGGAGTCGCTCAACACCGCGTGCAACGCGCGGCTCCCGGTGCTCTACGTCATCGAGGACAACGGCTACGCGATCTCGGTCCCCGTGGACGCGCAGATGCCGGGAGGGTCGATCTCGAAGCTCGTGACCGGGTTCCCGGGCCTGGCCGTGTACGAGGTGGACGGGTGCGACCTCATCGAGTCGTACCGCGTGGCCGGCGAGGCGGTGGCGAGGGTGAGGGCGGGGGAGGGGCCGGCGCTCGTCCACGCCCACGTCGTGCGGCCGTACTCGCATTCGCTCTCCGACGACGAGCGCCTCTACAAGCCGGCGGCCGAACGCGAGCGCGAGGCCGAGCGCGACCCGATCCGGCTGACGGCGCGGTTGCTGACGGAGCACTACGGCGTGACCGGCGAGGAGCTCGCGCGCATCGACGCCGACGTGCAGGCCGAGGTCAACGAGGCCGCGGGACGGGCGCTCGCCGAGCCGCAGCCGGATCCCGCGAGCTGGGCCGACTGGATCTACTCGCCCGATGTCGACCCGACGTCGGCGCGCTTCGCGACGCCGCCAGCGGCGGGAGACGCGTCGCCGAAGACCATGGTCGACCTGCTCAACGCCTGCCTGCGCGACGAGATGGCCCGCGACGAGCGCATCGTCGTCTTCGGCGAGGACGTCGCCGACGCGTCGCACGAGCAGGCGCTCGCCGAGGTCAAGGGCAAGGGCGGCGTGTTCAAGGTCACGTTCGGCCTGCAGCGACTGTTCGGCGGGCGCCGGGTGTTCAACTCGCCGCTGGCTGAGGCGAACATCGTCGGCCGCGCGGTGGGGATGGCGATGCGCGGCCTCAAGCCGGTGGTCGAGATCCAGTTCCTCGACTACATCTGGCCGGCGTTCATGCAGATCCGCGACGAGCTCGCGAACGTGCGCTGGCGCTCCGGCGGCGCGTGGAGCGCCCCGGTCGTGATCCGGGTGCCGTCGGGCGGTTACCTCAAGGGGGGCGGGCCGTACCACTCGCAGTCGGGCGAGGTGCTGTTCACCCACATCCCGGGCCTGCGCGTCGTGATGCCCGCCAACGCCCTCGACGCCAACGGCCTGCTGCGCACCGCGATCCGCTGCGACGACCCGGTCATCTTCCTCGAGCACAAGCACCTCTACCGGCAAACGCACAACAAGGGCGCGTACCCGGGCCCCGAGTACATGGTCCCGTTCGGCAAGGCGGCGACCGTGCGCGAGGGGCGGGACCTGACCGTGATCACGTACGGGGCCACCGTCGTGCGCTCGCTGCAGGCGGCCAAGCGCCTCGCCGACACCGGCGGCGGCGACGTCGAGGTCATCGACCTGCGCAGCCTGGCGCCGTACGACTGGGAGGCGGTGTCCGCCTCGGTGCGCAAGACCGGCCGGGCGCTCGTGGTGCACGAGGACTGCCTCTCGTTCGGCTACGGCGCCGAGATCGCGGCGCGCATCGCCGACGAGCTCTTCCTCGAGCTCGACGCGCCGGTGCGACGCCTTGCCGGCAAGGATACCTTCGTCGCCTACGCCCCGGTGCTCGAGGACGTGATCCTGCCGCAGGTGGAGACGATCCTCGCCGCCATGAAGCAGCTCCTGGCCTACTGACGGCCGGGCCCCGCGCCCCGGAGAGGCGGTGAAAGGTCAAAGGGGAGAGGGAAGAGAAACTACCGAGACCTCCCGCGTTTTTCCTTTGCCCTTCACCCGATCCCTTTTGACCTCTTCCCTGCCACTCGGCCTCTCCGGGGCCCGGGGGCCTGTCTCGCGGGGGTTCCTGTAGACTCTCGGCGGAGTGGAGGGGACGTTGGAA
>JAJXUY010000177.1 GCA_021782525.1 Acidobacteriota bacterium
GCCCTCCGGAACCCGGAGGGCTTTTTTTGTGGCCCGAGAAAGGGGAACCGACGATGGATGCGATCTCTCGACCGACGACGAACCAGGACGCCCGCACGCGCGGGGACGTGATCACGCTGCCGGCAGCCGAGCTGCCGCGGCGCTGGTACAACGTCCTGCCCGACATGCCGGAGCCGCTGGCGCCCCCGCTCAGCCCCGCGACCGGACAGCCAGTGACGCCGGACGAGCTCGGCCGCATCTTCCCGCCGTCGCTGATCGAGCAGGAGATGAGCGGGGAGCGGTTCATCGCGATCCCCGACGAGGTGCTCGACATCCTGGCGATGTGGCGCCCCACGCCGCTGGTGCGGGCGCGCCGCCTCGAGGCGGCGCTCGGCACGCCGGCGCGGATCTACTACAAGCACGAGGGCGTCTCACCGACCGGCAGCCACAAGCCCAACACCGCGGTGCCGCAGGCGTACTTCAACCGGATGCACGGGATCCGCCGGCTCACCACCGAGACCGGCGCCGGCCAGTGGGGGAGCGCGCTGGCGTTCGCCACCCGCATGTTCGGCATGACCTGCCGCGTCTTCATGGTGCGCGTCAGCTACGACCAGAAGCCGTACCGCCGCACGTACATGCGCCTGTTCGGGGCCGAGGTGTTTCCCAGCCCGTCGCCGCACACCGCTTCGGGCCGCGCGATCCTCGCGCACACCCCCGACTCCCCGGGCAGCCTCGGCATCGCGATCAGCGAGGCGGTGGAGGAGGCGGCGGGACGGCCCGACACCAACTACTCGCTCGGCAGCGTGCTCAACCACGTCCTGCTGCACCAGACGGTGATCGGCCAGGAGGCGAAGCGCCAGCTCGAGCTCGCCGGCGAGACGCCGGAGTTCATCTACGGCTGCCACGGCGGCGGCTCCAACTTCGGCGGCATCGCGCTGCCGTTCGTGCCGGAGATCCTCGCGGGCGAGAGGATCCGCGCCGTCGCGGTGGAGCCCGACGGTTGCCCGAGCCTGACGCGCGGGCGCTACGCCTTCGACTACGGCGACACCGCCGGGATCACGCCGATGGTGCGCATGTACACCCTCGGGCACGACTTCATCCCGCCCGCCTCGCACGCCGGCGGGCTGCGCTACCACGGCGCCTCGCCGATCGTCTCCGCGCTGGTGCACTCCGGGGCGATCGGCGCCGAGACCGTGGCGCAGGGCGAGGTGTTCCGCTGCGCCGAGCTGTTCGCCCACACGGAGGGGATCGTGCCGGCGCCGGAGTCGGCGCACGCCATCGCCGCCGTGGTGCGCAAGGCGGGCGAGCTGCGCGAGGAGCGGCGCGGGGCCGCGATCCTGTTCTCCCTCTCCGGCCACGGCCTGTTCGATCTCGGCGCGTACGAGGCGTACCTCGACGGCCGTATCGGCGACCAGGCCGACCAAGGCGAGGCGATCGCGGCGGCGCTCGCCGGCCTGCCGGAGGTGCGGTCATGATCGTGATCCTCGAGCCCGACCTCGGCGGCCAGGAGGCGGCGGTGGCGGCGGTGCGCGCCGTCGCGGCCCGCTACCCTGGGGTGACGGTGAAGCCGTACGAGTTCAAAGGGACGACGCACCGGTTCGCGGAGGTCCACCTGCTCGGGCCGACCGCCGGGGTGCCGGCGGAGCCGTTCGAACGGCTCCCGGGCGTGCGCCAGGTCGTGCGGGTCTCCGCCAAGTACCGGCTGATCGGACGGCACGGCCGCGGCGAGACCGTGGGCTTCGAGCACCACGGGGTGCGCATCGACGACACGTCGGTGCACGTCTTCGCCGGCCTGTGCGCGGTCGACACCCCCGCGCACGTCGAGGCGATGATGGCGGCGCTCGAGCGCGAAGGGGTCGTGACCACCCGCATGGGGGCGTACAAGCCGCGCTCCTCACCGTACGATTTCCAGGGGCTGGGGAAGGAGTGCCTGCCGTGGGTGTTCGAGTCGGCCGGGAGGCACGGGATCAAGCTGATCGCGATGGAGGCCACCGACGCCTCGCACCTCGACGAGATCTGGGACGCGCTCGAGCGCGCCGGGCAGCCGACCGGGGTGATGATCCAGATCGGCACCCGCAACGCGCAGAACTACGAGCTGCTCAAGCAGGTCGGGCGGCAGCAGGAGTTCCCGGTGCTGTTCAAACGCGGGATGGGGATCACGCTGGAGGAGTCGCTAAACGCCTGCGAGTACATCGCTAGCGAGGGGAACGCCCGCATCGTGTTCTGTCTGCGCGGCGTCAAGTCGCACCTCGGGGAGCCGCACCGCAACCTGGTGGACTTCGCCCACGTTCCGGTGGTACGGCGCCAGACGCGGCTGCCGGTCTGCATCGACCCCTCGCACAGCGTCGGCACCGGCATCGCCGCCCCCGACGGGCTGCCCGACATCTTTCACGCGACGGCGCAGGGGGTCGTCGCCGGCGCCGCCGCGGTGCTCGTCGACTTCCACCCGCAGCCGGCGTGCGCCCTGTGCGACGGCGGCCAGGCGCTGACGCTCGCCATGCTCAGGCCGCTGCTCGACCACGTCCGCCGCATGCGCGCCGCCTACGACGCCTCGGTCGCCGCCATGCCCGGGTCAGCAGCCAAAGTGGAGGCCACGGCGTGACCTCACCGCAGATCACGGCGCCGTCGACACGGCGCGCCCGGTGCGCGAGCTCGCCGTCTCGCCCGGCGTCTACTTGATCGACTGCTGCGAGAGGCCGATGATGCGGAACGGCTCGGTGCCGAAGCTCTCCAGGTCCACCTGATCGTCGCGGTTGAACTTGGCTCGCATCGCGGCGATCAGGCGGCCCTCGCCGTGACCGGTGCGGTCGAGGTCGAGGACGATCATGCCGAACGGGTAGTGCAGCGACCGCGTGCCCTGCCACTGCTCCCAGAACTGGATCGGGCGGTCGGCGATGACCACGATGCGGCGCCCGGTCGGCGTGGGCACCGAGCTGATGAGCGGGACCTGGTAGCCGAGGCTCGACCCGATGCGGATCCAGCCGCGCGGCTTCATGTTGAACAGGGCGGCCTCCATCGCATCCTGGCCCTTCTCCTTGAGCAGGAGGGCGAGCGTCCGGAGATCGCCCACCGGGGTAAAGCTATCGACGTGGACGACGATTTGCGCGCTGCGGCCGTTCGCGAGGTTGGCGAGGACGCCGGCGAACTGCTCGGGTGGGCGCGGCTCGGGGTTGCTGGTCTGGGCCCATCCGGTTTGCGCAGCGATGGCCAAGATCCCGGCCCCGGCGATGAGGAGCGATCGTATCCGGTCCATGGTTACCCCCTCGGGTGGAAACAGCTGTGGGGCCTTGGGTTCGGTCCGCGGGTTCCCACCCTGAGCTGACAACAGCGCGCCCTCCGGTGCTCTTCCCGCCAGGTCGCCCGCCGACTGGCCGGATCGGGCGGTGAGATAGTACAATTCGGTACGAGCGAGGGAGACGTGCCATTCCTGCCGCGGGAGGGTGCCATGAGGCGGGCGTTGTGCGGTGCGCTGGTGCTGCTGGGAGCTGCAATCACGACCGGTTGCGGAAGTGACCGCCTGATCGTCGGGGTCGTGCTCCCGGAGAGCGGGATCAACAAGGGGTACGGGGCATCGTTGCAGGCCGGCGTCAAGCTGGCGTTCGACGAGGCGATCGCCAAGGGATCGCCGAAGGGGTTCGAGGCGCAGTACCGCGATTCCCTCTCGCATCCGGAGTACGCCGCGAAGGAGTGCGCGGAGCTGTTCAAGGGCGGGGCGCTCATGGTGATCGGCGGGGCGACGTCGTCAGAAGCCACGGCGATGATCCCCGAGGCGAACAAGTACCAGCGCGTGCTCATCTCGCCCTCCGCCAGCGAGCCTGCGCTGGCCGCGTCGAGCAACATGTTCTTCCGCACATGCCCCTCCGACGAGTTCGAGGGCCTCACCGCGGCCGACTTCCTGGTGCAGGACAAGAAGGCGCACACGATCATGATCCTGTTCGAGGACGGCGTGTACGCCAGGGGCATGCTGCCGGTGTTCACCGGGGAGATCGAGAAGCTGGGCGCGAAAGTCGTCGCCAATCTCCCGATCGGGCCGACCGACTGGGACAAGACGATCGGCGACGCGCTCACCGCCGACAAGCCCGACGCGGTCTTCATCTGCGCCTACGGCGACGAGATCCTGGGGGCGCTCACCGTCGTGCGCGGGGTCAAGTACCCCGGCACCGTGTGCGCGGTCTCGGCGATCGAGACCGGCGACGTCGTCCGGCGCGCCGGGGCGCTCGCGAATGGGGTCTTCGTCCCGATGGTGACGATCGACTTCGACTCGCCGAAGGAGCCGATCGCCTCGTTCGTCAAGCACTTCAAGGCCGCGAACCACGGCGCCATGCCCGACCTGTTCGCGGCGTACGGGTACGACGCGGCGACGGTGGCGCTCGACGCGCTCCAGGGCACGCCCCCGAAGGACACCAGTGAGCTCCTGGTGCGGATCATGAGCCTCGGCGATCGCGAGGGCGTGACCGGCAAGCTCGCCTTCGACAAGGTGGGGAACATCGACCATCGCCCGACGATGCACGTCCTCGAGAACGGCATGCTCGAGCCGGTCGGCGCGTCGTAGGCCGGGCCCGCCTCCGGCCGTGAGCGCCTTGCCGCGGGCCGGCGCCCGCGGCGCTTGGCGGTGCAGCGACCGAGATGTATCCTCGGCCGCGGCCGCAGCAGCAGTCGCACCGCCAAGGGGAGGCACGCATGAGGGGCATTCCCACCCGCCTGGTCGCCGTCGTCGCCATCGCCTTTTCGACCTCCGCCCTCGCGGCGGCCGCGCCGGGGGGCACGGGGAAGGCGCCGAGCTTCTCTGAGCGCTTCGCGGGGATGGAGTTCCGCTGCATCGGTCCGTACCGCGGC
>JAJXUY010000178.1 GCA_021782525.1 Acidobacteriota bacterium
AACCCGGTCACCGCCCGGCGGCAGCGCGGCGAGCTGTTCGCGGACGAACGCCGCCGAGCGCTGAACCTCGAGCCAGCGCACCCACGCGCGGGCGAACACGTCGCCGCTGTGCCACGTCGAGACCGGGAGCTGGGCGAAGCGGTAGATCCCGGAGGGGAACTCGAGCCGGGCATCGCGCTCCAGGCCTGAGGCGCGGGCCGCGACCCCGACCATCCCCAGTTCGGCCGCCCGCACCGCGGGCACGACGCCGGTGTCCTCGAACCGGCCCTGCACCGACGGCTCCCCGAACATCAGCTCGACGGCGTTGCGGACGTCGGCGAGGGTCTTCTCGAGGTGGGCCAGGAGGGTGGCGGCGCGTTCGGTCTCGGCGTCGAAGCGCACGCCCCCGGGGCGGACCATCCCGCGGCCGAAGCGGCTGCCGCAGAGCAGCGCCGTGAGATTGAGGACCTCGCCGCGCAACCGGCCGCAGTACGCCGCCGTGGGGAGGAACGCGACGTCGCCGGCGAGCGCGCCGAGGTCGCCGACGTGGTTCGCGATCCGCTCGAGCTCGAGGGCGACCGCGCGCAGGGCGTCGGCGCGATGACTCGGCGCGGCGCCGGCAAGCGCCTCGATCGTCTGGCAGTACGCCGTGGCGTGCGCGACGGTGCTGTCGCCGGCGAGCGTCTCGATCAGGTGCACGGTGCGCGTGTCGGGGCCGCCGAGCAGCGCCCGCTCCACGCCGCGGTGCTGGAAGCCGAGCGAGATCTCGAGGTTGAGGACACGCTCGCCGTGGCAGTTGAAGCGGAAGTGGCCGGGTTCGATGACGCCGGCGTGCACCGGGCCGACCGCGACCTCGTGCACCTCCTCGCCCGCGACGGCGTAGAACGGCATGACCGAGGGCAGGATCTCCTCGGCCGGGCCCCGGCGCCACGCGTCGCGGCCGGGGACCCACGAGCGGTGGAACCGCACCGGCTTGAGCCACGGGTGGCCCTCGGGGACGACGCCGAACTGCTCTGCGATCTCGCGTTCGAAGAGGTGGACCTGTGGGCAGGCGGGCGTCAGCGAGGGGAACGCCCCGTTAACGACCGTGGCGCAAACCGCGAAGCCGCCGGTGGCGGGATCGGCGAGCGCGACGAGGATCTCGACGTCATCGGCGCGCGCGAGGCCGAACATCGCCGCCACCCGGGCGCCGGCGGCCACCTTCTCGACCACGGTGTCCGCGAACCGTTCCCACGGCGACACGGGCAGAGCCGCCAGCGACAGCCGCTCGCCGTTGAAGAGCGTCGCATGCCCGCCGCTCATCATCCAGCCCCCACGACACGCGCCGCGGCGCGCAGCACGTCGCTCAGCCACGAGGGGACCCAGAGGCCGAGCAGCAGCACCGAAACCCCGAGCACGGCCGGCGGTGCGACGGCCAGCCAGCGGTCGCGGCCGGCCGGCCGCAGCTCGGCCAGCGGGTCGCCCTGGACCATCGTGAGCATCGGACGCGCCATCCCGACAAACGCCGCCGCCAGGAAGAGGAGGAACAGGACGGTGACGACCGCGTGGCCCCCGTCGATCGCGCCCTTGACGATGACCAGCTCGGAGAGGAACGGTCCGAACGGAGGCGAGCCGGTGATCGCGAGCAAGCCCGCGACCCAGAGGCCGGCCGTGACCGGCAACGCCGTGCCCACGCCGCGGACGCCGGCCGTCGACTTGGAGCGGTAGGCGGCGAGGATGTTGCCCGCGAGCAGGAACAGCATCCCCTTGGCCAGGGAGTGGTTGACGAGGTGCAGCAGCGCGCCGAAGACGGCACCGCCACCGAGGCCCATCCCGACCGCGAGGATCCCCATGTGCTCGACCGAGGAGTAGGCGAGCAGCCGCTTGAAGTCGGGCTGCGCGACGATGAACACGGCGGCGAGCGCCATCGAGAACAGGCCGATGTCGATGAGGAGGTCCCCGGCGAAGCGCCGCTGGCCGGCGGCTGCGAGGACCTGGTAGGCGCGCACGATCCCGAGGAACGCGCAGTTGAGGAGCGCGCCGGATAGCAGTGCGGAGACCACGGACGGCGCCTCGGCGTGGGCGTCCGGCAGCCAGGTGTGGAGCGGGGCCAGCCCCATCTTCGTCCCATACCCGACCAGCAGGAGCACGAACGCGGCCTTGAGCCAGCGGACGTGGAGGCCGGGGGCGCCGGCGATGAGTTCGTGGAGGACCAGCGAGCCGGAACCGGCGGGCCCGAACGACGCCGCGAAGGCGAGGAAGAAGTTGCCGAGCAGCGCCACCGCGATCCCCACCGAACAGATCAGGAGGTACTTCCAGGTCGCCTCCAGGGAGCGGTGGTGGCGGTGGAAGAAGATCAGCGGCGCGCTCGCCAGCGTGGTCGCCTCGACCGCGACCCACAGGACCCCGAGGTTCTGGCTGACGGTCACCAGGGTCATGGTGGCGAGGAAGAACAGGAGGCAGGCGGTGAACACGGCCTCGGGCCCGTTGGCGAAGAGGGCGTCTTCCTCGATGTCGGGTCTGGGGGCGCGCACCTCGTGCGCGAGGTAACCGACCGCGTAGATCGACGCGACGGCGAAGAGCACGCTGGTGACGCCGAGGACGAGCGTCCCGACCGGGTCGAGGCGGAGCCACGCGGTCGGCGCCGCCGCGGGCGTCGCACGCCAGACCGCCGCCACCAGGGCGAGATGGGTCAGTGCCGTCGCCACCAGGAGCGCGCGGCGCAACTGGTCGCTGCGCAGCAGCAGCGCGAGCAGTCCGGCGACCGCCGGCACGAGAAGCAACGCTGCGATCACGTCGCCTCGTCCCGCAGGCTCGTCAACCGGTCGGTGTCGATGTCGTCGAACTCCCGGCTGATCTGGTAGATCATGATGCCCATGATGAAGACCGCGGCGAAGATATCGAGCAGGATGCCGACCTCGACCGGCAGCGGGGCGTCTTCCGGCAGTGCGAGGCCGAAGCAGAACACGCCGTTCTCGACGACGAGGTAGCCGACGACCTGGGTCAACGCCTTGCGCCGGCTGACGAGCAGGAACATCCCGACCAGCACGGTGAACAGCGACACCGGCACCAGCAGCGGCGACGCGACGGGACCGGGGAGCGGCAGGCGCGACGCCAGCCAGAGCGAGGCCGCCAGCGCCGCGACGCCGACCAGGACCGACGCGGTGAAGCCCACATACGGCGCGATCTCGCGCCGTACGTCCGCCTCGCGCAAAGCGCGGCGCAGGAAGTGCGGGAAGACCACCGCCTTAACCACGCCGCTGCCGAGTGCGAGCAGCCAGACGCGCCAGGGCGCGCCCCACCCGGCGTGCTCGGCGAGGGTAAGCAGCGACAGCAGCGCGCCCTGCGCCGCGACCTGTCGCACGCCGGTGTCGAGGCGGCTGGCGCCGAGCAGCACGAAGTTGACGAGCAGCAGACCTACCAGGAGGGTGTTGATCTCGAACACGGCGGCTATCCCGAGATCAGCGCCGTGGCGAGTGCGGCGAGCACGCCGGAGGCGACCAGGAGCTGGGGGACGCGCAGCAGTCGCAGCCGCGCCATGGCGGACTCGACAACGCCCACGGCAACGCCGAGCAAGAGCATCGCCGCCACGAACACGCCGCCGTCGATGACGGGGGCACCGGTCCGCACCGGGACCACCACACCGACCACGAGGGCGCCCAGCACCCACATCTTGAGCCAGGACGCGGTCTCGATGAGCGCCAGGTCGGGGCCGGCATGGTCGAGCACCATCACCTCGTGGATCATCGTCAGCTCGAGGTGGGTGGTCGGGTCGTCGACCGGGACGCGGGAGTTCTCGGCGAGGAAGACGATGAAGAGCGCCGCCGCGACCAGCGCCAAGACCGCCGCGTGGGAGCGCCAGACGGCGAAGGAGAGGGCGCCCAGGCTCGCCGAGAGCGAGAGATCGCCGGCGTTCCGGGCCAGGGCGAGAAAGCAGAGCACGAGGCCCGGCTCGGCCAACGCGGAGAACTGGGCCTCGCGGCTGGCCCCCATCCCCTCGAACGCCGACCCGGTGTCGAGCGCCGCGGCGATGGTGACGAAGCGCGCCAGGGCGAGCAGGTAGGCGAGAAGCAGGAAGTCCCCGGGGAAGGCGAGCGGCGCCGTCGCTCCGCCCATCGGAACGAGCGCCAGCGCGACGGCCACGGCGCCGACGGCGACGACCGGGCCCGCCCGGAACACCCAGCTCGTGGTCGCGGAGTACACCGTCCCCTTGCGCAACAGCTTGGCGAGGTCGAAGTACCCCTGCAGCAGCGGGGCGCCTTCCCGCCCAGCGAAGAACGACTTGGTCTTGGCGATCACCCCGCCGAGCAGGGGCGCGAGCGCGACCGCGAGGACGTAGCGCACGAACGGGGCCCAGCTCACGCCTACCTCACCTTCCACAGCAGGAGGATGAGCAGCGTGGCGACGAGGTAGAGCAGATAGAGCTGGATGCGGCCTTGCTGCACCCAGCGCAGCCGGCCGAACAGCGCCGCGGCGCCCGCGAACAGCGGCCGGTAGAGGCGGCGGTCCGCCGGGTCCGGCGTCGCGGAAGCGAACGACGCCCGCGCCGGGAACGGGCCCGACGGGAGCGTGCCGGACGCGGCGGTGCCCAGCACCGGCCGGAACAGGTCCACCAGCGGCTGGGCGAACGAGGAGGCCGTGTACTGCATCCGTGCCGTGGGCGCGGCGTAGCCGCAGCCCCACGTCGGCGCCGTCCCGACCGTTCGCCCGCGCAGCAGCAGACGGCGGGCGAGGACGGCCACGGCGACGGCGGCGAGGAGCGCGAGCGAGGCCAGCGACACCCGGGTCAGGGCGGCCCGGAGCGTCTCGATCTGCGGGCCCGGCGCCGGCAAGCCGAACGCCGTCGCGAGGAGGCC
>JAJXUY010000179.1 GCA_021782525.1 Acidobacteriota bacterium
CGCCGAATCGGGGTGCGAGGCGACGATCGGGGTGCCGGCGTCGCCGCCCACCACGATCGCGGGGTCGATCGGGACGTCGCCGAGGAACGGCACGCCGAGCTGCTCCGCGGTGCGCCGTCCGCCGCCGTGCTTGAAGATCTCGCTGCGCTCCCCGCAGTGCGGGCAGACGAACGCGGACATGTTCTCGATCACGCCGAGCACCGGCACGTTCACCTTCTGGAACATCGCCAGCCCCTTGCGGGCGTCGACCAGCGCCACGTCCTGCGGCGTCGTGACGATCACCGCGCCGTCGAGCGGCAGCTCCTGCGTGATCGTGAGCTGGGCGTCGCCGGTCCCCGGCGGGAGGTCCACCACGAGGTAGTCGAGCGCTCCCCACTCGACGTCCTCGATGAACTGCTGCAGCGCCTTCATGACCATCGGGCCGCGCCAGATCACCGGCTGGTCCGGGTCCATCAGGAATCCGAGCGACATCACCTGGACGCCGTTGCCGTCCACGGGAAGGATCTTGTCGGCCGAGTTCACGCGCGGCTTGTCGGTGCAGCCCATCATCAGCTGCTGCGACGGGCCGTAGATGTCGGCGTCGAGCAGCCCGACCGTGGCCCCACCGCGGAGCAACGCCACCGCCAGGTTGGCTGCGACGGTGGACTTGCCCACGCCACCCTTTCCGGAGGCGACCGCGACCTTGTAACGCACGCCCGGCAGCGAGCGGCGAGCCGGCGCCGGCGCGTGCGCCGCTTGCGGCGCCTGCGCCTTGCACTCGACGCTGACGGCGCCCACGCCGGGTAGCGCCGCGAGCGCCGCGCGCGCGTCCCGCTCCACCGTTTCCCCGGCCTGCGGGTTGGCGGTCGTCATCGCGATCTCGACCGCGACGTCGGCGCCGGTCACCTGCACGCGGCGGACGAAGCCGAACGACACGATGTCGCGCGCCAGACCGGGAAACTTCACCTTGCCCAGGGCGTCGAGGACGTCCTTCTCCGAAAGCGCCATCACCCCTCCTCACGACCAGCCGAAGTGCCGTTGCACCGCGGGCGCCGCCATCGCCGGATTCCACGGCGGGTCCCACACGATCTCGACGTTCACGTCCTCGGCCCCCGTCACGCGGCGGATCGCCGCCGCCGCGTCGTCCGAGATACGCCGCACCAGCGGGCAGCCGTGCGTCGTGAGCGTGAGCTGTACGCGCACCGCGCCGGAGGGGGCCACCTCGACCCCATAGACAAGGCCGAGATCCACGACCGAAAACGGCACCTCGGGGTCCATGACGGTGCCGAGCGCTTCCCACACCTGGTTCTCACCGACCATCGCGTACCCCTCCCATACTTCCGGCAACCGTGCCTGCGGCCGCGGAATTGCCGCGCAGCCGCTCCAGCTCGAGCCGCACCTGCTCCATCAACGCGCCTTTCTCGGTCACACCGCGGCCGGCGGTGGGGATCGGCTCGCCGAACCGCACCGTGACCGTGGCGGGGCGGATCAGATAGTTGTGCTTGCCCAGGCAGCGCCCGGCGCCTTCGATCCCGACCGGCACGATCGGGATCCCCGCTTTGAGCGCGATCAGGAACCCACCGCGCTGCAGCGGGAGCAGGTGGCCGTCGGTGGAGCGCGTCTCCTCGGGGAAGAGGAGCACGGAGCGACCGCGGCGGATCCGCGCGGCGGCCTCCTCGAACGAGCGCACGGCCTCACGCCGGTTCTCGCGGTCCACCGGAATGAACCCCATCGCCGAGATCGCCCAGCCCAGGAACGGAGTCTTGAACAGCGACTTCTTGGCGAGGAACCGCACTTGCACCGGGATCGTCGCCAGCAACGCCGGGATGTCGAGCCACGACTCGTGGTTCGCCATGAACACGACCGGCTCACCGCGCGGCACCCGCTCCCGCCCTTCGCTGCGCAGGCCGACGAAGCCCCCGAGCAGGATGCCGCGCGCCCACCAGCGCGCACCCCGCAGCGTCCAGTCGCCGCGCGGCGGCACGAACCCTACGACGGCGCCGTACGAGCCCATCACGATGGTGTCAACGACCCCCACCACGACGAACGAGAACATCGCGAGCGCGCGCAGAATCAGCACCGCCGGATTGTACCCTCAGCACAGGGCACCGGGCTCCGGACACAGGGCACCGGCAAGACGTGGTCCGTGGTCCGAGCCAGCGGCGCCGGGGGATCAGAGGGCGTCGGACGCCGGCACCGGCCGCCCCGGCCCCTTGAGCTTGTCGACCGGCACGCCGGTGTACTCCGACACCATCGCGTACACCTCGTCGCCCTCGAGCACCTCGCGCTCGAGCAGCGCCGCGGCGATCTTGTCGAGCACCGGGCGGTTCTCGCTCAAGGTCTGCTGGGCGCGCCCCCAGGCGTTGTCCACCAGGCGCTTGATCTCACCGTCGATCTCCACGGCGGTCGCCTCGGAGTAGTCCTGGTGGCGGGCGAACTCCTTGCCGAGGAAGATCGCCTCCTCGCGCTTGCCGAAGGTGAGCGGCCCCATCGAGGACATCCCCCACTCGCACACCATCTTGCGGGCGAGCTCGGTGGCGCGCTCGAGGTCGTTGCCGGCGCCGGTCGTGACCGCTTCCTCGCCGAAGACGATCTGCTCCGCCAGGCGCCCGCCCATGAGCACGACGAGCTCGTCGGAGAGGTACGTCTTGGCGTGCAGGTAGCGGTCCTCCTCGGGGAGCTGCTGCGTCAGGCCGAGCGCGAGGCCGCGCGGGATGATCGTGACCTTGTGCAGCGGGTCCGCGTTCGGGAGCATCGCCGCGATCAGCGCGTGCCCGGCCTCGTGGTAGGCAACGATGTGCCGCTCCTCCTCGGAGAGCGCGAGCGAGCGCCGCTCGGCGCCCATCATCACCTTGTCCTTGGCGTACTCGAAGTCCGCCATCGCGACCGCGGTCTTGTTGAAGCGCGCCGCGCGCAGCGCCGCCTCGTTGACGAAGTTGGCGATGTCGGCGCCCGAGAAGCCGGGGGTGGCGCGCGCCAGCACCGGCAGCTCCACGTCCGGCGCCAGCGTGATCTTGGCCGTGTGCACCTTCAGGATCTCGGTGCGCCCGTTGAGGTCGGGGCGGTTGACGACGATCCGCCGGTCGAAGCGGCCGGGGCGGAGCAGCGCCGGGTCGAGGACGTCGGGGCGGTTGGTCGCGGCGATCAGGATCACGCCTTCGTTCGACTCGAAACCGTCCATCTCGACGAGCAGCGCGTTGAGCGTCTGCTCGCGCTCGTCGTGGCCGCCGCCGAGGCCGGCGCCGCGGTGGCGGCCGACGGCGTCGATCTCATCGATGAAGATGATGCACGGGGCGTTCTTCTTGCCCTGCTCGAACAGGTCGCGCACGCGCGAGGCGCCGACGCCGACGAACATCTCGACGAAGTCGGAGCCGGAGATCGAGAAGAACGGGACCGCCGCCTCACCCGCGACGGCGCGAGCGAGCAGCGTCTTGCCGGTCCCCGGCGGGCCCATCAGCAGCACGCCCTTGGGGATCTTGCCGCCGAGCTTCTGGAACTTCTGCGGCTCGCGCAGGAACTCGATGATCTCCTGCAGCTCCTCCTTGGCTTCCTCGACCCCGGCCACGTCCTTGAACGTGACCTCCTTCTTCTGCGGGTTGAGCAGGCGCGCGCGCGACTTGCCGAACGCCATCGCCTTGTTGCCGCCGGCCTGCATCTGGCGGTAGAAGAAGTACCACATCACCGCCAGCAGTACGAACGGCAACCACGAGAGGATCGCGGTCCACATCGAGCCCTGCGACGGTTGCTCGGCCTTGATCTTCACGTGGTGCTCGCGCAGCACCGAGACGAGCTTGTCGTAGCCGGGCGAGTAGGTCATGAAGTCGAACGGGCGCGCCGTGAGCGGTCCCTGGGCGGGGGCGGCGGCGGTCTCGACCGAGCGCCCGTACACCTCTTCGCCGCGGATCAGGACCTCCGAAACCTGGTTCTTCTCGACCCGGTCGAGAAAATCGGAAAAGGCAATCTCCTTGGTGCCGGCGCGGGTGGTGGTGATCCAGTTCCACAGCAGCACCACCGACACGATGATGACGACGACAAGGAGGGCGTTCTTGACGTTCTGGTTCACGTGATCTCCGAACTTCTCCTGGGGCCGGTGCCGCCGGGCCCCGGCGGCGACGCTGGCTCCGCCAGCGAGCCCCGGTCCCGGTTACACACCCTCAAGGATGTTGATTCCGGGAAGATTCCCCCATCGGCCGTCGAGCTCGATCCCGTACCCCGCCAGCCGGCCCTCCGGAACGTCCTCGAGGACCATGTACTTGGGTTCGAGGGCGACGCGGCGGAGCAGCGGCCGGTTGACGAGCGCCGCGACCTCGATGCTCGCAGGGCCGTGTTGCGCGAGGTGGGTGAGCAGGTAGTTCTCGGTCACTCCGGAGTGACAGATGTCCTTGAGGATGAGGGCGTGCGCCCCCTCGATGTGCACTTTGGTCGCGTACGAGAGCTCGATGATGGCACCGCGCGGCTCGACCTGGTGGGTGACGTTCACCAGCTCGAAACGCACGTCGCCGGGGATCGCGCGCAACAGGTCGGCGAGAAACACCGCCGCCCCCTTGAGCATGCCGACGAGGACCAGCTCGCGGCCCGCGTAGTCGGCACCGATCCGCCGGCCGATCTCGGCGACACGCGCCGCAATCCGCTCGGGTGCGATCACTTGTCGCGGCGTTTCCATGGTTCCTCCAGGTCGACCACCACCGCGCCGGCGCCACCGGCCGCGGCCCACCCCTCCGCTACCCCGACCGCAGGGAGCCATACCATCGTACCATCGGCCACCAGGACGGGCCACGCCCGGCGCCACTCTGCGGGGACGCCGGCGGCGGCCA
>JAJXUY010000180.1 GCA_021782525.1 Acidobacteriota bacterium
AGGATCCCGATCAGCGTCAGCGGGATCGGCGCCATGATGATGAGCGGCGTCACGAACGAGCGGAACCAGCCGACCACGAGCAGGTAGATCAGCACCAGGACGGCCGCGAAGGCGATGCCCATGTCGCGGAACACCTCGTAGGTGATCTGCCACTCGCCGTCCCACTTGAGCGCGTACCGGGTGGCGTCCTGCGGCTGATGCGTCGAGAGCACCTCGATCGGCTTCCCGTCGGGGCCGCGCAGCGCCGCGATCCGCTTCGCCATCGCCAGGATGCCGTAGACCGGCGCCTCCTCCCCGCCCGCCATCTCGGCGATCACGTACGTGACCGGGGCGAGGTTCTTGTGGTAGATGAAGCGCTCCCGGCCGACCTCGCGGGCGGTGACCAGCTCGCGCAGCGGCACCAGCGCGCCGCCCGCGCCCTGGACGTTGACGCCGAGCAGGCCGTCGAGGCTCGAGCGCTGCGCCCGCTCGAGGCGCAGCACGATCGGGACCGGCTCGCGGGAGTGGTCGTCGTGCAGGAGCCCGGCGTCGGCCCCGTTGAGCGCCACGCGCAGCGTGCGGACGACCGCCTCGGGCGTCACGCCGGAGCGCACCGCCTTCTCGCGGTCCACCGCGATCTCCCACATCGGCGCCTGCTTCTGCACCAGCCAGTCGGTGTCCACGATGCCGGGCGTGTGCTCGAAGATCGCCCGCACCTGACGCGCCAGCGCCACCCGGCGGTCGAGGTCCGGGCCGTACACCTCCGCCACCATCGTCGAGAGCACCGGCGGCCCCGGCGGCACCTCGGTGATCTTCACGTTGGCGCCGGTCCGCGCCCCGATCGGCGCCAGCAGCGTGCGCACCTTCTCGGCGATGGCATGACTGACGCGGCTGCGGTCGCCCTTGGGGACGAGGTTGACCTGCAGGTCGGCGACGAGCGGACCGGAGCGCAGGAAGTAGTGGCGCACCAGGCCGTTGAAGTTGAACGGTGCCGACGTGCCGACGTACACCTCCACGTCCGTCACCTCGGGCAGCTCGCGGACCTTGGCCGCCAGCTCGCGCGCGACGCCGTTCGTCGTCTCCAGCGTCGTGCCCTCCGGCATGTCCACCATCACCTGCAGCTCGCTCTTGTTGTCGTACGGCAGCATCTTCACCGTCACCACGCCGAACGCGACCAGCGAGGCCGAGGCGAACAGGAGCACGACGATGACGCCGATCAGCGCCCAGCGCCGCCAGGCGCTGGTGAGCAGCGGCGTCATCACGCGGGCGTAGAAGCGGTGCAGCGAGCCCTCCTCGGGCGTCTCCTCGTCGGGCGTGGCTCCCGCCTGGGCGTGCTGTTCCGCGTACTTGCGGAACAGCCGGAAGGTGAGCCACGGCGAGACGACGAACGCGACCATCAGCGAGAACAGCATCGCCGCCGACGCGTTGATCGGGATCGGCCGCATGTACGGCCCCATCAGACCGGAGACGAAGGCGAGCGGCAGCAGCGCCGCGATCACCGTGAACGTCGCCAGGATCGTCGGGTTGCCGACCTCGTCGGTGGCGACCACCGTCGCTAGGCGCGGGTTCGCCCAGCCGAGCTCGTAGTGCCGGTGGATGTTCTCGACCACCACGATGGCGTCGTCGACGAGGATGCCGATCGCGAAGATGAGGGCGAACAGAGTGACCCGGTTGAGCGTGTAGCCGAACATGTACGACGAGGCCAGCGTCAGCGCGAGCGTCGTGGGCACCGCCACAGCCACGACCACGGCCTCGCGGCGGCCGAGAGCGAACGCCATCAGCAGTACGACCGCCAGCGTCGCGATCCCCATGTGCTCGATCAGCTCGGTCGCCTTCTCGTTGGCGGTGTAGCCGTAGTCGCGCGTCTTGGTCACGTGGATGTCGCCCGGGATCACCGGACCGGCGAGCTTGGCGACGCGGGCGTCGAGGTCGCGGACCAGTTCGACCGCGTTGGTGCCCGGCTTCTTGGCCACCGCGACGGTCACCGCCGGGACGTCGAGACCCGCGGGGAGGCCCTTGTCGGCGCCGGCGGCGCCGCCGTCGATCCACACGTACCGCGACGGCTCCTCGGCGCCGTCGCGGATCGCCGCCACGTCGCGCAGGTACACGGGGTTGCCCCCGTACACCCCGATCACCGCACGACCGATCTCGTCGGCCGAGCGGAACTGCGAGCCCACCTCGACCGGCATCTCCGCGTTGGCCTCGGAGAAGCTGCCGGCCGGCAGCTTCCAGTTCAGCCCGGCGAGCGCCTGGTACGCCTGCAGCAACGACACGTGGTAGCTGGCCAGGCGCTCGCGGTCGAACGACACGCGCACGACGCGGTGGCCGCCGCCGATCACCGTCACCTGCGCCACCCGCGGGTGGCGCGTGAGCTCGACCTTGAGCTCGTCGGCGACGCGGCGCAGCTCCAGCGGTGACGCTGTCTTCGACCACAGCGTGTAGGCGAGCACCGGCACGTCGTCGATCGAGCGCGGCACGATCACCGGCGGGAGCGCGCCCGCCGGCAGGTTCGGGGCCTGCTCCGCGAGCTTGGTGTGCACCCGCACCACCGCCTGGTCGGGGTCGGTCCCGACCAGGAAGCGGACGATGATGATCCCGCCCGAGGGCTGTGTCGTCGAGTAGACGTACTCGACGTTCGGGATCTCCGCGATCACCTTCTCGAGCGGCGTCGTCAGCTGGCGCTCCACCCTCTGCGCCGAGGCGCCGGGGTATGCCAGCATCACGTCCACCATCGGGACCTTGATCTGTGGCTCCTCCTCGCGGGGGGTCACCATCACGGCGAACCCGCCGAGCAGGAGGGAAAAGACGACCAACAGCGGCGTGAGCTTCGAGTCGAGGAACGCCCGCGCGATGCGCCCGGCCCCGCCGAGCGGGCGCCGCGTCATCTTGAGGCGCAGCGCCTCCCGGCGGGCCTCTTCGGGTGAGATCCGGCCTTCGTGATCGGTCCGCTCGCTCACGACCGTGCCTCCAGCGGCGTGCCGTCCGGCGGCACCTGCGCCAGCCCGACCGCCACCTCCTCGCCGGCCGACAACCCCGAGAGCACCTCGACGCGCCCGCCGGGGAGCTCGCCGCCGACCGTCACCGCCCGCGACTGCGACAGGCCGTGGACGTCACGCACGACCACCAGGTCGAGGCCCCCCATCCGCTGCAGCGCCGCGCGCGGCACCGCGACCGCCTCGCGCGTACCGACCGGGATCGCCGCATGGCCGGAGAGCCCGGCCGCGACCTCGCCCGCGATCGCCACCTTGACCGTGAACGCGTGCGAGATCGGGTCCGCGCCGGGGTAGACCTCGCTGACCCGTCCGTCCATCACCTGACCCGGCCGGCTGTCGAGCCGCACCGCGACCGGCATGCCGACCTTGAGGGCGGAGCCCGCGAGCACGGTTTCGGGGACCGCCAGCACCAGGCGCCGGCCGGTGGCCGACTCGACCATCACGAGCGGCCGTCCCGGCGCCGCGAGGTCGCCGACCTCGACCAGCTTGGCCGTCACCCGGCCGGCGAACGGCGCCACCACCTTGGACTCGCGGGCGATCGAAGCGGTCGCCTCGACGGCTCCCTCGCCCTGGGTGACGGCACCCTTGGCCTGCTTGTACTGCATCGTGGCCATGTCGAGCTCGAGCTGCGAGGCGGCCCCCTTGGCCGCCAGCGCCTTGAAACGCTCCAGGTTGCGCTCGGCGAGCGCCAGCGCCGCCTCGGCCTGCGCCAGACCGCCCTTGGCCTGCCCCTCCTGGCCGCGGGCGGTCGAGGGGTCGATCTCCACCAGCAGCTGCCCCTGCCGCACTGCGTCGCCCGGCTGCACCAGGACCGCGGTGACCGTCGCCATTACACGCGAAGAGACCGCCGTCGTCCGCTCGGCCTCGACCGTGCCGTACAGGTCGGCGATCTGCGACACCTGCCCCGCCTCGACCTTGACGATCTGCGCCGCCACCGGCGCGAGCGGCGCCGCGGCGCCCCTCGGCCCCCCGCCACACCCAACCGCGGCCACGCCCGCGATCCCGATCACGATCATCCAGTTCCTCATCGCACCCTCCACCGCTTTCTGCTCGCGAACCGCGGCGACACCCGCGGCGCCGCACACGCTCGTTCCCGCAACTGTTCCCCGTCCAGTGACCGCGCCCCGATTCCGCTGTCTCGGACCACGGACCACGGACCACGGATCACGTCGTATCCCCGGTGCCCTGCGCCATGTCCTCACGGCAGTGCGCTCTCCGGCGACCGCCCGGCCAGCACCGCCAGACGCAGCGCCGCGGCGGTCGCATCGGCCCGGGCCACCAGCTCCCGGGTCTCCGCCTCCCGCCGCGCGGTCGTAGCGTCGAGTAGGTCGATCATCTTCACCACGCCTGTCTTGAACCGCTCCTCGGTGATCCTCTCCGCCTCGCGCGCCGCCGCCAGCGCCTGCATTGCGGTTTCCTGCCGCTGCCGCGCGGTGGTCGCCTCCTCGAACGCCTGACGGACCTGCAGCCGGACGCCTTCCTCGAAACGGGCCACGTCCTCGACGCCCGCCTTCGCCTCCCAGCGCGCCGCCGCCACGGCCGCCCGATCCGACCCGCCCGCAAACACGTTGAGGGTCGCCACCGCCATGATCGAGCTCGACTTCCCGTGGGAACCGAAGAGCGTGTCGTCGACCCAGTCGCTGCGGCCCACCAGGCCGACCTTGGGCAGGAAGGCGGCCCGGCGCACCGAGGCCTCCAGCTCCCCCGCCCGCAGGCCCTGGCGTGCCGCCTCGAGGTCCTTGCGCGACGACGCCGACGCCAGCCAGCCGGCGAGTCCCTCGGC
>JAJXUY010000181.1 GCA_021782525.1 Acidobacteriota bacterium
CACGGCGAGGAGCGCCAGCGTCGCGGTCGGGAGCACGACGTCGGCTAGGCGGAGGAGGAGAAACCCGGCGGCGAGCGGGGCGGCGACGAGCAGCGCATCGCCGCCGAGCCGCCGCAACCCGCCGAGCCGCGCCACCGCCGCGGCCGCCAGCACCAGCAGCAGCGCCAGACCGCCGGCGAGCAGCGGCGAGACGGGATGAAGGAGGTCCCCCGCAGCGATCGCCTCGGTGACGGCCGCCTGCACCAAGACGCCGGGGTCGGGGAGGGGGCCGCGCGTCACCGGCGTCACCACGCGGTCGCCCAGGCCGGCGGCGGCCAGGCCCACAAACGCGACGCGGCCGCGCAAGACCTCGCCCGCCCGGCCGTGCAGTAGCTCCGCTGCGCTGATCGCCGGCACCGACCGCGGCGGCACGGGGAAAGCCGGCCGGACAACCTGCGCGACCGGGATCGGGAACCCCGGCGCCGCCAGCGCCGCCGCCGCGAACGCGACGGCCGGCAGCGCCGCGTCCCCGCTCTGCTTGGTTGAGACGAGCCGGCGGAGGACGCCGTCGTGGTCGAGCTCGAACATCCCGTGCGCCACCGCCCCCGCGCCCGCGAGTGGCGGCGGCGGGGCGAGCCAGCGCGCGCCGCGGGTGTCGAGCGTCGCAACCAGCACCGAGGGGACGCAGCGAAGCGCCGCGGCGAGGTCGTCGTCGCCGGGCCGGGGTTCGAGGAGGAGGACGTCGAGCACGACACCGCGAGCGCCGGCGGCGCGCGCCGCGCGGACGAGATCGGCGAGACGCGACCGCGACCAGGGCCACGCTCCATCCGAGGCGAGCGAGGGGTCGTCCACGACGACGGCGGCGACCAGCGCCGGCGTGCGTCGCGGCAGCGTGCGCACCATCGCGTCACGCAGCGGTAGCTCGAGGCCCCGGAGAGCCCCGGTCGCCGCCGTCACGACGACGGCGAGTCCGGCCGCAACGGCCGCGGCGACCCAACCGCCCCTGAGTGCGCGTGCCATCGTCTCAGTGTAGTGTCTCGTCCCAGGATTGTGCTCAGAACACGCACCGGATCCCGCGCCCTTGACATGGCCGTGACAGAGTCTTATGTTTTGAGGCAAGGCAAACAGGCTACTGGTTTGGGGTCCGGAGCTGCGGGGGCGCGGTGTCCGGAAAGGTGGTCACTCCCGACCCGGTAGTCGGTCGTACCCGGACGCCGCGCGGCGCCGCGGGACGGCCTGGAGAGAGGAGGGAGATGAGCCGAGGTCGCTCCCGACCGCACCCCGCGAGCCGCGGGGGTCGCCTCTTGATCTGACCCCTTACGCCGTCGCGGGAACCATGCGACACGCACCGGAGGCGTTGAGTCGGGACCTCAACCTGGTCGCCTCGGTCCCGGCGAGCCAACGGCGAAACCGGCCGGCGCGCTGCCCAGCGCAGCCGGCCGGTCGTGTCTTGAAAGGAGGTGGATGAGCCTGCGACGCCCGCCGTGAGCCGCTCGGTTTCAGCAGCTCGTCAAGAGTCACCGTGGTGCAGCGACGTCGAACGCCGGAGGCTCCGCGCGCTGGCGCGGTTTCTTGGCCCCGGCCGGATAAGGGAAGGGAGAAGACGATGTCATCGAGGAACCTGAAAACGGTCTTCTGGTGCGGTTCGGTCATCGTGTTGGCAGTTGCGACGTTGCTCGTGATCGCTCCTGCCGAGGCCCAGGGCGGTCCTGGTGGGGGCGTACCCGGTGGTGGCGGCGGTGGCGGGGAGGAGACGACCGGCAACAACCTCTCCTACCCGGTGATCCTGGTCGGCGGCGCGACGCTGTCGTTGCGCGAACCTCCGGCCGGGTTCGACTTCAGTCTCCTGGGGGCGTACTGGTACGGATGGATCGACGGGACCACGCTCGAGCAACTCGCCTGCGACCCCGGGATCACCGGGTGCCCGCCGCCAGACATCGAGCTTTCGCGCATCTACCTGCAGAAGGACCCGTTGAGCGTCTGGCAGGCAGCGCACCTGGATTCGGCCGTGCCGGTCACGGCCGCCTACCTCGACTGGAGCGACAACCTCGAGTCCACCGTCTGGAGCGCGTCCTCGGTGGTCCGGGTCGAGACGGTGCCGTTCGCAGTCGCGCCGGGGGCGCTGGGGTTCCAGATGTGGTGGGCCAGCGGCAAGGGCGTCGACGAGGTGTGGGGCGCGCGCGCCCCGAACGCCGATCCGGCGGTGCCGACGAGCTACCCGTTCTCGCCGAACTACGCCACGATCTACTCGACCAACGCGTGGCTGACGCTGCAGAAGCTCGAGCCCGGCGGAGGCAGCCAGTCGGTGCCGCCGGTCACGAGCGGATACGTCTGGAACCCGGCGGCCCACGCGTGGGACAACGTGGCCGGGCAGACGACCCGCGTCGAGCCGTACACCGCCGAGATCAACGTCGGCGGCAAGGCGATCTACGGCTTCAACTGGAACGTCAAGCGCCAGATCATGACGGCGGGTGAGACGAAGGACGGCTGGTGGCGGCTGACGTTCTCGACCAGCGCCAACACCATCGTCTTCGACGTGAACACGGTGAATACGCCTCCCGACACACCTCCTCTCGCCGAGTACATGTTCACGCCCCAATTCGACTACACGAACAACTTGACGTACATCGACATCTTCCTCAAGGCCGCCAAGGGTGGCGGCAGCAGCAGGCGCTGAAGACCAGCTCGGTAGACCGACACCCGCCCGGCCCTGGAACATCGGGGCCGGACGGGGGTCTTTTCCGCCGGTGCGGCTCGCCACCACGAACGGGCCGGGGGTGAAGACCTCGATGTCGCAGAGACCCGTGAAGGTCGTGGTCGGCCGCGCCCTCGGGACGGGCCTCTCGGGTGAGCCGCGCGTCCGCCTGCGAGCCACCCAGGAGCACCGCGGAGGAACGGCACGACGCGATCAGAAGAAGAAGAGTTCCCGCCTGACTTCGCGGGGCCGAACCCCGAGCGCTTCCCGGAGGGCCGCCAGGGCGGCCTTCTGCATCGGGCTCGGGCCGCACAGGTAGTAGGTCGCCGGCGATCGCGCGACGTGCTTCGCCAGGATCTCGGCGCCCACCCTCCCGCGCTCGTAGATGACGGCCTCGCCGCTTTCGGGCAGGAGCTCCGGCTCCTGGCTGAGCACGTAAACGACCTTGAGGAAGGGAGGCCGGGCCAACGCGTGGAGCTCGTCCATGGCGATGATGTCGGCGCGGGTCTTGTTGGCCCAGATGAGAGTGAAACCGACGTCGAGCGCAGCCCGGGCGGCGTGGCGCAGGAAACTCAAGAATGGCGTGATGCCCACTCCGCCGGCGATCATGACAATGCGCTTCTCGCGCTCGAAATCCGGGCAGAAGGCGCCGTAGGGCCCCTCGCACAGAAAGGGCGTGCCGGGGGGCAGCGCGCGGACGCCCGCGGAGAAGGCGCCGACGGCCTTGATCGTGAAGCGAAGAGCCTCCGACGCCGGCTCGCACGAGATCGTGAAAGGGTGGGGTTCGCTCCAGCCGTGGCCGGCCCGCGCGCGGATGACCGAGAACTGTCCGGCCCGCCTGGACCGGAACGGCCCCGGGTCACCCGGCCGGAGGAGGACAAGCGACGTGGTGTCGTGGGTTTCCCTGACCACGCGTTCCAGGGCCCACGTGCGGCGGCGGTCCCGCGTCATGCGATAGGCCGCACGGACGCCGAACAGCGCCAGCGCCGAGGCGGCCAGGGCGAAGTACACGGCGTCGTTCGGGAACAGCCGCAGGTCGTCCCAGCCCTTCATGGCCGCGTGGACGAAACCCAGCAGCACGGCCGGGTAGACCAGCAGATGACCGGGCTTCCAGGCCCGGAACGGCAGCCGCTTCCCCCGCAGGAGGGCCAGGGCCGCGGCGATCAGCACGAGGTAGAAGGCGAAATGTCCCACCAGGAGCCCCGGGTCCCCGGTGCCGACATAGAACAGGTACGACCACGTCCACGACCGGCCGTGCCGCAACGAGAAATGGACCGTCCTCAGGACGCCGTGGAGGATGAAGAGCCCCACGACCAAGGGCCCCAGCCGCCGGTGGAGGCGCGACATCCGGTCGAGCCCGAAGGTGCGCTCGACCCAGGCCAGCCTGGTGCCCAGCGTGACCAGCACCACGAAACCGGTCAGGCCGAGAAACGCCGCCAGGTCCGCAACGGCTCCGACGGCATGCTCGTTCCCTGCCAACAGATCGTCACCGCGAAGGACGAGCCACGCGGCGACGACGACCGCCGCAGGCAGGAGTCCCAAGGCGAGGACGCCCGTCCTACGGATGGGGGTTCCCCTCAAGCGGTCCCCTGCGGCCGCCGGCTCGTGGCACGGGCCGTGGGCCGCGAACAAGCCCGGCCGGGCGCCACGCCGATGGGGACCATGAACAGACGTGAAGTCCTCTGCTGACCCGGCTCGACGTCGGGTTGGTGAGTGGACATCAGTTCTGGTTCGCCTGGTTCGCGCTCGCGGGCGCGGGCGCGGGCGCGAGCGGCCAGCTCTGCACCTGCTGCCACACTTGCTGCACAGCCGGCGGCAGCTTGTCCATGTGCTTGAGGAAGAGCGCGAGGGTCCAGATCTGCCGGTCGCTGAGGGCGTATCTGAACGAAGGCATCCCCGTCATTCGGATGCCGTGCTCGATCTTCCAGAATGAATAGCCTTCCGGATCGTCCTCGACCCCGTCGGTCGCCAGCTGGGGCGGCCTCTGGTAGAAGCCCTTGGCGATCGGCGGCGGCGCGGCGGCCCCCCTCGAATCGCCGTGGCAGAACGCGCAGTTCTGCGCGAACAGGTGCACGC
>JAJXUY010000182.1 GCA_021782525.1 Acidobacteriota bacterium
CTCGGCGAGCCTCGCTGTCCGCATCGCCGCGACTGCCGTGACACCGCAGACAGAGCGTGAC
Organism: Acidobacteriota bacterium; assembly: GCA_021782525.1. The sequence goes on from JAJXUY010000182.1 coordinate 62, forward strand.
CTGCGGCTCGCCCAGCATCGGCGAGCGCGACGCGCCGTGCCCGGTGTGGCACGCGGGACACCCCGCGCGGACGCGGCCCGGGTCGAGGTGAGGACTTCCCGCTGCCGCGCCCCAGGATGCGAGGGCAGCCATCGCGGCGACCCTGGCGGCAATGATCAGCGCAGTTCGTGGCACGTCTGGCAGACCTCCGTGACCGTCGATTTGACCCAGAAGTGGGGCACCACACCGGGTTGGTAGTTGCGATCGCTGTGCGGGTCGTGGCACGTTGTGCACTGCATCTTGCCGGCGCCGTCAAGGCGCACTTGCCCGTCCGCCCGGATCGCGGCGAGCGGCTTGAGTCCCATGTCGTCGCCGGGATCGGCGGGGGCGGCGGCCTCATCGGGGACCGCAAACGAGATCGGGTGGCTGCCGGAGAGGTCGGTCCCCAGAAACCCCTGCTGGCCGGGGCTCAGGCCCTCCCTGCCGGCCATCGCAACCTGCCGCCCCCGGCCCAGATCGCCCAGCGCCACCGTCCCGTCGTGGCACGACAAGCAAAGGCGCGAGGCGCCGTCGGGCTGAGGCGGCTCCCAGGCTTGCCCCTGCCGTCGCATCTGCGGCACCGCGTAGCTCGGGACTCGCGACAGGGCGTGACCCCACAGCGGCTGCGGCACGATGGGGTTGTGCGGAATGTGGCAGAACTTGCACACCTCGGTTTCGCCCAGGGCCTTGATCGCCCCGGGGCCGCTCACCGACAGGTTATGCACCGTGCCCACCACCCCCGCTTGCTGCGCGGAAGCGACCGCCCCCACGAGGGCCAGCGTGCTCATCAGCGCCGCCTGGACCCGTCCGCTCACCATCGTGCGCCGCCCCCGCCGACTAGGCGGAAGATCTCGAGGCGGCGGTTGAGTGAGTCCACCACCGCCACCCGGCCATCCGGTGCCGCTGCGACGCCGGCCGGAAAGTCGAACTCTCCCGGGGCAGTTCCGTGCGCGCCGATCGCCAAGAGGAACTCCCCGCCGGCACCGTGTAACGCCACCTGGTCGAGGTGGGCGTCGGCCAACCACAGGTGGCCTTCGGCGTCCACCGCCATCCCCTTCGACCGCGGCATCTCCCCCGCCGCATCTCCCAGCTCACCGAACGAGCCTCGGAAGCGGAGCTCCGGCCAGTCAAACCGCTGCACCCTGAAGTTGAGCGTGTCGCCCACCAGAAGCGTGTGACCGGCGAGCGCAACGGCGGTTGGGTAATTGAACTCCCCCGCGCCCGTTCCTCGCCGGCCGAAGGTGGATGTCGAACCGTCGGGAGCGCGCAGGACCAGACGGTGCGCGGCGGTCTCCACCACCACCAGGCCGTGCTCGTCGCACGCCACGCCGGTGGGGCGAGCGAGTCCACGGAGCAGCGTGCGGACCGTGCGCAGTCTGCGATCCAGCTCCACCACCTCTCCCGCGACCGGGTCGCTCACGACGATCCCGAACGAACACACTGCCACCCCCGTGGGAGTCGAGAGCCCGCCGGCGCCCGAGACCTCGACCCCGCCCCCGGCAGGAAGACGGACGACCCGGCCGGCGCCGGGGTCGGTGACGAGCAGCGCTCCGTCCTCCCAGGCGACGCCGTAGGGACGCACGAACAACGGCTGGTTGGCGCGCCGGCGCAGGAAGGCAAACGGACCGCCTCCGCCCACGTCGCGGGGTGTCGCGACGATGCGCTCGAGGCGGACGCGGGGCTCGTCGGCAGGCCAGGCAGGCCGCGCCGCCTCGCTGGTGTCCGGCGCTCGCACCACAGCACACCCCCACGCAGCCGCAAGCCCGGCGGCCAACGCCACGGTGCGGGCCCGGCGCCTCACCGCACCACCCCGCGCCGCAACGGCGCGCTGATGATCGGGAGGAGGCCGCCGAAGCGCCGGCTGAGCGTCCACTGCACGCCGCGGTTCGTGCGCCCCGGCGCGCCCGGCAGGCGGTCGGTGGCGGAGAACGCCGTCCCCTGCACCACGTACGCGCCGAAGCGAGCGCTCAAGGAGAGGTCGGTGCGTTCGCCGCGCACGCTCGGGCCAACGGTGAGGTCGCGCTGGTCGCGGCGATACGTGCCGCGGAGCGAGATCCACCACGAAACCGGCAACGACAGTGACACGCTCTCGAAGCGCACATCTTGGGCTACTGCCGACCGCACATCGGTGCGGCCGAGGTTGACCATGAGCGCACCGTGGGATGACTCGACCGTGAGCGTGTGGTACAGCGTGGTGACGTCGTAGCGCTGCGCGAGGAGGCCGCCCTTTGTTTGGCGCCGGCTCCAGTCGCTGTAGGCGTACAGGTGCACCTCTCCCCAGCGGCGGCGCAACGTCACCCGGCCGCTGCTCACGTCCTGGGTCCCGAGACCGGCGAGGGATCCGCCAAGGTCGGGGAGCGGCGCGATGGTGTCGCCGGCCTGCCGCACCTGGTTGCTGGCCCAGGAGAGTTGCAGCTCTTCGCGCAGCGTCTGCTCGGCGCCGTGCGCGGCGGACACGCCGGCCCCGATCGCGACGAACGAGGAGTCAGGAATGCGCGTGCCACTGGCGGTGAGGCGGCCGTAGGCGGCGCTGCCATCGGCCACCAGCTCCACCCCTCGCAGATGCGGCGTCCAGGTGGCGCCGAGACCGGCGGAGGGGGCGCGGACCGTCTCCGGCCCGCTCTGCTGCACGCTCACCGTGGCGGTGGGTGTCAGCGCCACGGTTTGGCTCACCTGCCAGAGATACCGCCCCGAGAGCGAATGGCTCTGACTTGTGCCGCCGAAGCGCAGCAGCCCGTCGCTCAGATACAACTCGATCTGGTTTCCCGAGGCGGTGCGGCGGACGAACCGGTTCGCGAGTGACAGCGAGTCGATCAGCATTGCCGGCGCCGAGCCGGTCCGCAGGGTGCGGCGCATTCCCAGGCCGGACATGTCCCAGCGCCACGCCGCCAGCCAGCCGTGCTCCTCGGCGGTGGCCGTGGTGTCATCGGTGGAGAAGTTGACCGCCCCGTAGTCTGTCGACCGATTCTCCAGCCGGTAGTGCTGCATCAGCTTCTCGCTCCCGCCCGACCAGTCGGCGAACGACTCATCGGCGCGCTCCGCCCGCACTCCCTGCAGGAACGTGGTGCGCCTCGCGTCCACCCCAACGAGCAGGCCGCGCAGTGCGCCGCCGCGCACCCGCACCCGCGCCCCGACCCGCGTCACCTGGTCGGGGAGCGCCGCGTAGGAGTACGGGCTGGCCTCACCGTCGGCCGCGTAGCTGTACATTTGCCTGGAAGTGTACACGCGCGCCGGCGCGATGCCGGAAGGAAACAGTGAGAGCTCCCCGCGCCACCCCAGCATGCGTGAATCCGCGGCCGCCACGCCGGTGAAGCGCGACACGAGTGCGTCGATACCGAGGTGAAACGCCGCAACCGCCGGATGGACGATGAACCCGTTCACCCCCAGGCCGAGGTGAACGTCGCGCTCGTCGTACCGGCCGGCGTTGGCCCCTGACACCGTGTTCTCGTACAGGCGTTCCTGGATGCCCGCCTCCCCCTGCCACGACCACTGGCCGAAGTACTGCGCCTGCAGCGGCGCGGCGGCCGTCATCAACACGGTCCCTGCGGCGACAAGGAGCGCAGACCTCACGCCCCCCCCGCGGCCTCCGCCAGCTTCGCGTCGAGAATGACGACCGGGTGGCGGGCACGCACCGCGGCGAACCACGCGGCCTGCGCCCTGGCGAGCGCCGCCTGCTCGAGCTCGGCGCGGAGGCGAGGGGCCGCTTCCTCGTACGTCATCGCCCGCGCCGGCCGCCGCGCCAGCACCATGGCGATGTGGATCCCCTCTGCGCCGCGCAGCGGCCCCACCAGCTCGCCGACCTTGGCACGCCACACCGCCGATTCGATGGGCTCCACGAGGCGGCCGCGGTGCACCCAGCCGAGGTCCCCCCCCTTGACCCGATGCGGCGCGTCGGAGGCCTTCTCCGCCAGCGCGGCGAACGGCTCGCCCGCGCGCAGCCGCTCGACCAGGCGACGCGCTTCCCCTTCGCGCACCTGCCAGCGCGCCTCATCGGCGCCCGGCGCCACCGCGAGCAGGATGTGCTCGAGGTGCAGCGACTCCGGGATCGTCCAGCGCCCCGGATCGGCCTGGTACGCCGCCCGCACGTCGGCGTCGCTGACGCGCGCCGGTTCCTGCACGAAGCGGCGGGTCGCCTCATCGGCCAGGTGCGTCTCGGCCAGCGCCTGGACGTGGGCGCGCCGGTCCCATCCCAGGACGGCCAGTGAGCGCTCGTAGACCTGTGCGCCCGCGCGCCGCTCGATCACGGCCCGCTCGGTCCTGGCGGCCGCCACGTCGAGGCGGAGGCCACGGTCGAGGCCGCCGAGCACGTCGAGCTGGCGGCGGATCAACCCGGCGAGCACCTCGCGCTCGAGCGCCAGCCGTTTGTCCGCGGGGAGCGAGCCGTGATAGTAGCGCGCGTTGAGCGCCTGCTGCACCTCGGTGTCGAGCACCCGGCGCGTGATCACCCGATCGCCGACCCGCGCCACGACGTCGTCCGCGACCGCGCCAGCGGCGAGAAAGAGCGCCGCAGCGCCGATGCGAATCAAGAGACTGTGACTCATGCCCCCTCCATACAGTGCGGCGGCGGGAGGTCGCCCCCCCGCCGCCGACGCTCATCGTGGCGTGTCTACCTCACTTGACGTGGCACTTCAGGCACAGCGCGCTCCCCGTGTTG
>JAJXUY010000183.1 GCA_021782525.1 Acidobacteriota bacterium
GCGCCGTGAACTGGTACACCGTGCTTCCGGTCGGGATGGACCCCGAGGCGCGGGCGAGGCTGCGCGCGGCGCTCGCGCCGCTCGAGGCGGCCGTGCTCGCCGGGGCCGACGACTGGACCGAGGCGCTCGAACTGGCCGCAGCCGGGCGGTACGACGCGCTGTTGGTCGCCTACCCGCTCGGCGACGCCCCAATGGCCGGCTTTCTGGCGACGCTCCGCCGGCCCGGCTGCCTTTGCCGGCGTGCCGCGATCGTGCTCCTCGCGGAGTCGCGGCACCGGATCGAGGCCGAGACCTACCTCGGGCGTGGCGCCAACCGGGTCGTCACCTGGAACGAGATGGAGCTGCACCTGCCGCATGTCCTCGAGGAGCTGTTCAAGGCGGCCCCCAGGGTTGCAGCGGAGCTGCCGGTCCGGATCAAGCCCGTCCTCGATGGGGCCGTGCCGTCGGTGGCATGCCGCACCGTCAACATCTCGACGAGCGGCATGCTACTCCGGGTTCCGGAGGGGTATCGGCCCGGCACCGTGCTCGTGTTCGAGATGCTGCTCCCCGGCGTGCCGTTGCCTGTGAGCGGCCATGCGCGCGTCGTGCGCCATACCTCGGTTCGTCGCGAACCGTTCCCCGGCGTGGGGGTGGCCTTCGCCGGGTTCGACGACAACACCTGGGCCCGTCTCGACTCCTACCTGGCCCGCGCCTCGGCGTGACGAACGCAGGGACGAACCGCTCAGCTCGACGGTGAACTCGTCGACGCGGATCCCGCGAACGGGAGATCGACGGTGAAGCGGGTCCAGCGGCCGGGCTCACTCTCCACCCCGATGCGGCCGTGCAGCTCCTCCACGATCCGTTTCGAGATGGCGAGTCCGAGCCCGGTGCCGCCGCGCCGCTTGGTGGTGAAGAAGGGGTCGAAGATCCGGTCGATGACGTCTCTCTGAATTCCGGTGCCGTTGTCCTCTATCTCGATGCGCATGCAGCCGCTCGCCCGCCGCAGCCGAACCATCACGAGGTTCTCGCCGCGCGGGCGCTCCGGCAACGCCTGCAGCGCATTGATCAGGAGGTTCATCACGACCTGGCCGAGTTTGTTCGGCGAACCGTCCACCGGCGGTCCCGGTTCGATCTCGATCTGGATCTGGGCCCGCTTCGCCAGCTCGGCGCGGACGGCGCGCAGCGAGAGCTTGACGACGTCCCGGAGGTCGGCGGACGTCTCGTCCTCGCGCTGCCGGTGGCTGAGTTCGAGCCCCGACGTGATCTCGGCCATCTGGCCGACGGCGTGCCGTGCCGCCGCGATCTGATCGGCCGCGTTCCGGCCCGCCGCGACCTGCTCGCTCCTCTGGGGAAGCTCGGGTTCCAGCGCCGCCACGAGGTTCGCGATCCGCAGGTCCGCGAGGTCGAGCGACGTCATCAACGTCTGCAGGGGGGTGCGCAGTTCGTGCGCCAGGCTGGCAGCGGCGACGCCGAGGGCGTACACCCGCTCCACGTCAAGGAGGCGCTGTTCGAGCTCGTGGACCCTGTGGCGCGTCTCGTGGATCTCGATCGCACCGCGCAGCGTGGCCTTGAGCTCGTCCGGCTCCCACGGTTTGCGGATGTAGCCGCGGACCTGGCCGCGGTTGATCGCGTTGACGGCGTCCGTCAGGTCGGAGTAGGCGGTGATCAGGAGCCTGACGGTGTCGGGGAAATCCTCGCGGGTGGCTTCGAAGAACTCGACCCCGCTCATCCCGGGCATGCGCTGGTCGACGAGCAGGACGGCGATCTCCTGCTGCCGCAGGACCTCCATCGCCGCTTCCGCGCTGGATGCGGTCAGAACGGTGAATTCGTGGGCGCAGGCTGCCTGGAGAACGGTGAGGTTGGACTCGTCGTCGTCGACATAGAGAATGATGCCGCCCATCGTGGATCCCTCCCCGCTCGCCCCCGACCACGAGAACCTTTGGCCGCTGCGCCATCCGCAATGCGGATCCCTCGACGAAAGTCTCGCCCGGCTTCCCCGCGAACGCAAGCCCCGAACGGTGCGGCGCTGGTCTTCAATGCTTGCGGATCAGGAGGAAGTAGTAGGCGTTGCCCGGCTCGACCTCGACCTTCACCTCGGCGCTCTCGGGAAGCCGCTGGCCGAGGCGCAACATCTCCTCGCGGGTCCGGTAGAGCATCGTCCAGTCGAGCATGAACTCCGGCGACCAGAAGTGGTCGTTCGGCCCAAGAGCGTTGCCCAGCGCGATCAGGCCTCCCGGAGCGAGCTGGTCGAAGAGGGTGCGGACGAGCACCTGCGCCACCGCTTCGCCCAGGTAGTCGAACAGCCCGGTGGCGAAGATGAAGTGCTGGCCGCTCTCGATCGGCAGCAGCGAGGGGTCACGAATGATCTGGACGAACGACAGGTGGAGGCACTGCAGCGAGGCGTCGGCGCCGGTCGCCTGGAGCTGGCGGTGGCTGTCGTGGTACGCGATGGAGAGGGCTTCGTCCTCCTGGTCGATCAGCGTCCATGTGACGTGTCCGGGCCATTCCTTGCGGCGCGCGATGAAGTCGGACACCTCGCGGGCGGGGCCGCATCCCAGGCTCGCGGCGCGGAAGAGCGGTCGGGTCTCGCCGAGCGCGAGGCGGCGGTCGTGCTCCTCCTCCATAAGCCGCACGACGTAGTCCTTCCGCGTCCGCACGCCGTTCGAGAGCGGGTGCTCGACGCCGAACTTGTGGAACACCTGCGCGAACACGGAGTCGCCCTCGAGGGCGTTGTTGTAGTAGTACTGCATCACCTTGTAATCGCCCGGATATCCGAGCGGCTTGGTGTATGCGCGGTGGTGCAGCGGGCAGACCGAGAGGACCGGCGTCACCAGCGTCTCGGTCAACCGCTTGGAGGCGAGCAGGACCTTGCGGTCGCCGAGACACTCCACCGCGGCGCGCGACGCGCTGCGCTGGATCTCGGCCCACGGCTCCCGGAGCGCGGCGAGCGCCCGGCCGGCGAGGCCGGCGAGGGGATCACCGACCCTGGCGGGCCGTGCGCGGTAGCGAGCCTCGTTGCGGTCGAGGACCCGTCGGTAGAAGTGGAGGAAGTGAGCCGCGCGGCCGACGGAGTCCTGGAACGCCTGCGGGATCCTGGTGCGCCAAAACTCGGGTCCCGCGTGCAGGTCGGTCTCGAGCTGCCCCTCCTCATCTTGGTGCAGGATCTCCGGCAGGTCGAGGAACCCCCCCAAGAGGGCGAGGCCGATGCGCACGCCCTGGCGCTGGCCCGGCTCGACGCGAGCCACGCGGCCCCGGCCCCGGAAGGCCTGCCGCCCGTGCAGGAGCAGCGTGACGTCCAGCTCGCGGCCGGCGGGCCAGTTCTCGACTCCGTCCTGGGAGAGGAAGGAAACGCCGTTCAGCGAGAGGTCGAACAACGGGTGTTCCTCGCCGTCAACCATGAGCTGGGGCTGGGCGTCCCGAGAAAGGATGTCGCGGCCGCGACGCCGTTCCGGGCGGAAGAAGACCGCGCGGCCCAAGGCGCCCATCAGCTCCTCGTACGATTTCGCCATTCCGTTCTCACCTCTTTCGTTTACGACTTCCGGGGCGTGAGTCCGAAGGGATGCGGAGCGCCCCACCGAGCCGCACCCATCCCGCGCTTACCCAGCGCCGGTTGCGTCCGTTGCCAGCGTTGCCTGCACCGCCGGCAGCTCGACGATGAACTCGGCGCCGCCCCCCCGGCGGTCCGCGTAGCGGATTCTGCCGCCGCAGTCCTCGACGGTCTTACGCGACAGGAAGAGCCCGAGGCCGGTGCCGGCGCCGACCTTCCTGGTGGTGAAGAACGGGTCGAAGATGCGCCGCACAACGTCGGGAGGGATGCCGGGTCCGTCGTCGCCGATCCGAACCGTGATCACCCCCGCGCCCGAGGCGGTCGCGACGAAAAGGTTCTTCGCGCCGGAGCGCAGCGCGTTGTCGATGATGTTGAGGAACACCTGGTTGAGCGGGCCAGGCGGCGCCGACGCGCGGGCCCTCGCCGCGAACTCGCGGTGGACCGCCACGGCGGCCATGCGGTGCTCGAGCAGCAGGAGGGTGGCGTCGAGCCCCTCGTGCACATCGCACAGCGCGGCCCCTCCCGCCTCGGCGGGGCGGGCGTGCGTCTCGAGGGCCGAGGTGATCCCCTGGATGCGTTGCGCCCCGTCGGCGATGACGGCCAGCAGTCTGACCCCGAGATCGGGCGTCGCGCTGCCGCCGGCGAGGACGCGCGCCGCGTTCAGGATCGAGTTGACCGGGTTGCGCACCTCGTGGAGGATCCCCGCCGCGAGCGTGCCCACCACGGCCAGCTTCTCGCGCTCGGCCAGCTGGAGCCCGAGCGCGCGCAGCTTGAGCTGGGCGCGCACGCGCGCCAGCAGGACGCGCGGGTGGAACGGCTTGGCGACGAAGTCGTCGGCGCCGTGCGCGTACCCCTCCAACGTGGCCTCGGAGCCCACTCGCGCGGTGAGCAGGATGACCGGCGTGGCCACCAGCGCCGGGTCGGTCTTGATGTCGTTGCACAACTGCGTGCCGCTGCGCCCCGGCATCATGACGTCCGAGATGACGAGATCGGGACGCTCCCGGTTGACGAGCGCCCATGCCTCGTCGCCGTCGCCGGCCGTGAACAGGTCGAACTCCCCCTCCAGCAGGCCGCGAATGAACTGTCGCAGCTCGACGTTGTCCTCGGCCAGCACGATCCGGGCCCGCCGGGCGCCAGCGGGCTGGTCCGGCACGGCCACGGCGGGGGCGCCGGCCGGACCGTCCCGCAGCGCGGGCGTGGCG
>JAJXUY010000006.1 GCA_021782525.1 Acidobacteriota bacterium
TGTCCGTCACGGAGCGAGCCTCCGTCGGCGCCGCGCGCCACGGAGGCGCCACGCGGGCGGAGGCACCGCGCCGAAGACCTCGGTGGTCGAGCCATCCCTCGCCCGCTGGAGCGCGTAGCCGCCGGGGGCAATCTCGAAGGCGTCCAGGAGGAGGCCGCCGGCGGTGGGCGTCCCGTGGACGGTGGCATCGAACCACTGCGGCCAGACCCAGTCGCTCAGGTCGACCCCGTCGAGGCTGTAGGCGCTCCCCTGGACGGGGTCGCAGACCTCGAGGGCGTAGTCGACGCCGCCGGGCCCCGGCTCCCAGGAGTCCGCCTCCGGGTCGACGAGGGTCTCGCACAGCTCGTGCGACAGGACCGCCGACACGCTGGGGGCGTCTGGGCCGTGCCCGACGAGCGCGCCGCCGCCGGCCGCTAGGATCGGGGCGACCTCGACGACGCCGAAGGGGAGCGTCCCCGCGGCCGTGTGCCAGCCGAGGTCGAGGTCACCCTCGGAGCGGACGAGGCGCACGATCCAGGCTCCGGGGGGCGTCAGCAGCTCCGGGAGGCTGTAGACCTGGACGGTCGGCGGCGCGAGGAGCCAGGCCGGGGCGACGTGCTCCCGGAGCTGCCGCCCGCAGGCTTGGGCCATCTGGGCGACGTCGGCGCCAGCGAGGAGCCCTCGCGTGGCGTCGACGATCGCGAACGTTCCGATCATAGGCTAGCGCAGGACGCCCCCCAGGGCCTCGGGGTCGGGGATCACGGCGCGCGGCGCGGCAGCATCCAGTAGGCCGCCCGCGATCGGAACCAGTCGCGCCGCCCGGGGTTCGTGTGGCGCCCCACGTAGCGGCGCCGTGCGGGGACCCACCGGCGCGCGGCCGAGCACGGGATCGTGCCCCAGGTCAGCATGGCACCATCCAGCCGGGCCGCTTTCCGTCGGCTCCCCCGAGGTAGCCATGCCACCGGCAGCCCTCGGTGCGCAGGATCGACGGAGTCAGGACCATCGTGTCAAAGGTATCGCCGCTGCGGTGCCACCTCGGGCGCGCGGCATCCAGCGGAGGCCCCCCGTCGAGCGGATTCCAGAAGTCGACGTGAATGCGCGTGCCACACCCGCAGGGGCAGTCGCATTGGAGTGCGACGCCTGAGCGGGCCGGGACGGCCGACCCGTCAGTGTTGTAGATGCCCGAGCCCCCGGCGCTGAGCAATACCGGGTTGAGGTCCGTCAGCTTGCGCGCGACGTTCATCTGCTCACCGCGTTGCGGCCGGTCCCGCGAGCGCCGGTCTCCTTAAACGTAAAGGGCTCATGTCCGCGGTCATCGCCCTCGTTTTAGCTCAGCCGCTACCGCCTGCGCCAGCACCTGCGGGTCCGGCTGCGCGCGGGCGGTGGAGTACCAGAGGCCGAGCGCGGACAGCGCGGACAGGACTCCTGCCGCCACGCCGAGCCAGAGGGCGACCGACGTCCCCCGCCGCTCCATGCGTCGGCTGGCCTCGGTCAGGCGGTCCGCGATCACCGGGAGCGGCTCGGTCACACGCTCGACGCGATCCATGCGCTCGCTCAGCACGGCGACCTCGCGCTCGACCGCCGCGAGGCGATCCCACCGGCCGCTGGTCTCCTGCGGCGCCACACTCAGCGGGCCTCTCGCGCGTGACGGCGCCGCTGGGCCCGCGGCCCACCGAGCCGCCACGCGGGCGGCTGCCGATCGCCGAACAGGCTCGTGATGCTGCCGTCGGGCCCGCGCGTGATGGCGTAGCCGCCTGGGGCGAGCCCGAACGGCCCCAGCACGTTGCCGGCGAGGGTCAGCGTCGGTGCGAGCCCGAACCAGGGCGCCGGCACGAAATCGCTCACGTCGACCCCATTGATCTGGTACCCGCTCGCCTCGACCGGATCGCAGGCCTCCAGAGCGTATTGGACGCCGCCGGGGCCATCGATCCAGGTCGCTGCGTCTGGGTCGCAGAGCATCTCGATGACCTCGTGCGACAGCACCGCCGACACCGCGGGCGACTCCGGGCCGCGCCCCGTCAGTGCGCCGCCGCCGGCCGCGAGGATCGGCGCGACGGCCACCTCTCCGTAGGGGAGAGAGCCCGCCTCCGAGTGCCACCCGAGATCGCCCGGGGTGCCCTCGTCGACGAGGCGGACGATCCAGGCGTCGGCGGGCGCGAGACCCTCGTCGCAGATCTCGATCGGCATCCGGCCGAGTCCCCACGCCGGGCCGACGTGCTCCGAGACCTGGCGTGCGATCGCCGCCACCATGGCGCGCACGTCGGCGCCGAGGAGGAGCTGCGTCTGGCGGACGACCGCGATCACCGGACCTTGAGCGGCTGCGAGGCGAGGAAGGCCCGCGCCCGGACGAGGATGATCTGGTCATGCGGCGCCAGCTCGGCCGCCGGGTGCGCCGCGAGCTGATGGGCGATGGCCGCCACGTCGCAGAGGACCCCCTCGCCGACGGCCGCCTCGAGGGCGACGAGCTGCTGCTGCCAGTCGACCGCGCTCCCGCTGAGGATCGCCGCGACCTGCGGGGCCGCGCTCGTGGCCTCGGCGGAGATCGCGCGCTCCGCGCAGTCGACGATCTGAGCGCCGATGCCCCCGTCCGCGTGCCCCGAGAGGACGATCGCGCCCGCGCCGCCGAGGAGGGCGACCGCGCCGATGACGACGAGGACGACGAGCCAGACGAAGCCGCGCTGTCCGGGCCACGTCGGACCGTCCTCGCGCGTCCGCCAGATCTTCCGCGCGGCATCGGCGATCAGGACGACGGCCAGGAGCGAGATGCCCAGCGGGATCAGGAGCGGCGCGGCGACGATCCAGAGGGCCTCGCTGGCGGCGAAGCCCTTTGGCGCGACGGGCTTCACGGCGGACCCGAGGACGGCGGGCGCGGCCGGGAGGACGAGCGGGATCTTCAGCGAGCCCGGGCTGTCGTAGTGCTGGACGAGCGAGAGCAGCGAGATGACGCGCCGGATGATGCCGACGACGCCGGAGGCCTGCGGGTAGGTGGTCAGCCCGGTGACGAGGCTGCTCAGGATCACGATCGCGAGCGGGATCCAGATGTGCGCGGCCGCGAGGATGGCCCCCAGCGAGATTGCGGCGAGGAGCGGCGCGGCGACGAACCCGAACGACCCGTGCCCGTGGCGGGATCTCCAGCGGCGGCGCCACTCGGGCCAGGTCTCCGCGCGGCGGCCGACCGTCGCGACGAGGAAGAGGGGGACGGACAGTGAGGCGAGCGTCAGCAGCAGGATCGGAAACATGTGCTCCTCCTTGGTTCAGGCGATGACTTCGAGGACATCGAACTGCGCGACTCGCTCTCGGACAGCGGGTGGCGCGACGATGCAGCCGTCGGAGGCGGTGAAGTTCTCCGCCGGGTTGTCGCCGTGGACGAAGAAGCCGCCTCGGCCGAGCATGTCGGTCCCGGGCCTCGGCGTCAGCGGGAGCGCGAATCGGCCGACGCTCTCAGGACGGTCGACGGGCGCGCCGATCTCGTAGAGTCCGCACGGGAGCGGCCCGTGCTCCTTGATACCGCAGCAGGTCGGATCGTTGATCGCGTCACCGTTGCCCGCGTAGCAGTCGGTCGTCAAGAGCTCGACGCGCCCGGCGTCGTCGATGGCCCGAAGGACGTGCGCCGCGATCTCGAACTGGATGCGTCTCATCGCACGTCCCCGCACTCGCGCGCCAGCGGCTGGACCTGCACCGTCGCCGCCCCGGCCGAGCAAGCGGAGCACTGCGCCTGCACCGCCGACCGCTGGGCCCCAGCGACCACGCGGGCGAACGTGCGGCAGACGACGCAGACGCGGCGCTGGCAGCCCGGGCAGACGGCGAGCTGCCAGGACGGCGCGCGACATGCCTGGCACTGTGGGGCGAGGATCATGATGCCACGTCCAGGATCGTCGAGAACGGTCCGAGCCGCGCGACCGTCGGACCGACGCGGCGCTGCGACCGGAGGGATCGGAAACAGGCCCCGCAGGTCGCGTGGCCCATGCACCACGAGATCTGCGCGCGACAGCAGCCGCTGATCTTCTCGGCCATCGTGCGTTGCTGGGTCGACCGCTTGCCGAAGAAGCGGCGCTTCCCGCGCCAGCGCGGTGGGCCTCGCGAGCGATCTCGAGCTCGGATCCAGGTCACGGCGACCCCGTCTCGCGCACGCGGTCCTCGACGGTTGTCAATCGGAGGTCCATCCCCTGGACCTTGTCTCGGATCACCCTGACATCCGACGCCACCGGTTCGACGGCCGCATCTATTCTCCGGCCGAGGTACGCGCCCCCCGCGACGGCGATGCCGATGCCGATGGCGATCCATCGGACCTCGGCGGGGAGCGCGCGCCAGAGGTCGCGGCTCGGGCTCGCGGGGGGCGTCAGCGGCATGATGCCGGCTCCGGGTCAGGGTCGCCTGCAAGGACCGCGCAGGCGGAAGGCACGCAAGTCCCGCCGTCGGGCGGCAGCCGCCACGCGCCCGGCACGTAGGTCGTCGCGTGGCGACCGAGCCTCACGCCCGAGGGCGCAAAGCAGTCGGGGCCGCACCGGCAATCGCTCGGGCTGTCTGGCTCCTCGGCGCGCGTGATCCAGAGCCAGCACTCCGGGTGCTTGACGGTCGCGACGTGGCGACGGACGCTCGCATGAACTCGGTGCCAGTGGCGCGCATCCTCGCCGCCGTCGACGCCCGCGAGGAGCTGGACCTCGCCGACGTAGTAGCGGCGCACGGTGCCGCCGTCGGCCTTGTCGAATCGCCAGCCCTCGAAGCGGATCGCGCCGCCGTCGAGGGAGCCGCCGTCGGGGATCGCGACGCACTCGCCGGTCCCGGTCGCGGGCTTGGAGACGGCCGTGAGGCCGTGCGCGACGAACCAGGCGACGAGGGCCAGGGCGTGGGCGAGGGGCTTCATGGCCCGCACACCGCGAGCCCCTGGCCGACGCAGAGGTCCAGGAGCGATTGAGGCGTCGAGGTAGAGCCGCCGCTGAGCGAGCCCGGAAGTGAGAGCGTCGTCCCGGTGAACGCCTGACAGGCCATCGCAGCGCCGTTGATCTTGCCGCACGCCTGCGGGGCGGTCGGGACCACAGCGGTGATTCCGTCCGCGCTCCGCGTGACCGGCGTCCCGAGCACCTCTCCCGTGTAGCTCGTCATGAACGGAAGCGCCTCTATCTGCGCCCCCCAGGCAATCGTCGTCCCGCTCCCAGCAGTCCCTCCAGGCCAGACGCGCGGCACGAGCGCATCCCCGGCCGTGGCGTTCGTCGTCAGGGAGCACGAGTACCGCGTGGCCGTCGTGGTCACGGTCGGCGTCGCGCTGCACAGGACCGTCGAGGTCGTCGCGTCGTAGAGATCGAGTTGCGCGGCCTGCGTCCCCGTCGAGGTCTGGAGCCACGCGCTGACCGTGTACGGGCTCGCGGTTGCGGTCGTGGCCGCGCCCGAGACGTTGCCGCCCGATGCGGTGTCGGCGAGCGTGTCAGCGGTGACGGTCGTGTCTGGCGCGGTCGTTGTGTTGGCCGTGACGGTGACGCTCGTCTTCACCCAATCGGCGTTGTCGAACTGCTGCGAGTAGAGCGCCGAGTTTGTCGAAGGCGGCTCGGCCTCGACGCCGTTCGCGCCGATGCGGCTCACGTTCGGCGGCCAGGTGTAGAGGGTGCCGGCGATCATGTCCGTGGCGGTGGAGCTGCGGCTGTTCGTGACCGGGACGCCCCCCGATGCCAAGATGCCGAAGACACCTTGCTCGATGCGTTGGAACTGGGCGTGGTGGTCGCCGGTTGCGGCCCAAAACTCATTGAGCACGATGTCAGGCGACGGGTTTCCGGGAGCGATGCCAAGGGACGCGGCGCCCGTATACTGGGTCACGGTGCCTGCGCTGCCACTGGCCGAGACGTAAGAATCGGCAAGCACGTTTACCGACGCGCCCCCTCGTGAGGCACAGAAAACATGAGGTCCTAGGGTCGGGACGGTGATCGCCTCGGTCACGGTGCCGGACTGCCCGAAGTAAATGTACGGGCTGCTGCCGCCACTGGCGAACTGAATCCAGAACCCCGCCGCCCCCGAGAGCGCCGAGACGAAATAGTCGTTCGCTGCCGTCCCGAGCTGCGTGTAGATGATGCAGATTGAGAAGTCGCCCGCGAAGTCGAGGGCGTTCCCCGCCGGCAGTGAGTAGTAGTTGGCCACCGAGAACGGCCCCGCCCCCGCCTTGGCCGGCTGGCTGAACCCGTGCGGGTAGAACGGGCCACTCGCGACCTGCGGAACCGTGCCGTTCTGCGTCCAGGCCGCGTCGCCGAGGATCGTGTCGTGGATGCGCGTGCCGTCCCAGTAGACGTGCGACACCGTGTTCGCGTCGTCGGGGATCATGGCCCCGGACGACTGGGCGTAGTAGGTGAAGGCAACCGGCGCGGGCTCACGAATCCCAGGAGCATGCGGGCCTTGGCCAGGCTGGATGACCTGGCCAAGGAGCAGTGCGAGCGCGAGGGTCACGGTACGATCGCGCTCAGGTAACAGGTGCCCGTCGCGGCCGGCATCACCTGCGCGTTGGTCGCGGTCGGCTGGTACCAGCTCCAGTGCGTCCCCGCCTTGAGCAGGTCCGCGTTCGCGGACGGGCTCCCGCTGCCAAGGAACCAATTGATGTCGACCGAGCAGGTGAGCGTGATGCAGCCGACCGGGACCGGGATCGTTACCCCGACGTTCGCCGTGACCGCCGTGTGCGGGTCAGCGGTGCCCGGTGCGCCGTTGCACTGGCCGCTCGGCGCTGGGTACACCAGCACCTGAGCCAGCGCGAAAGCTGCAATGAGTGCGTGGATCATGGGACCCTCACGGTGTAGGCGGCGGAAAGCGTCCCGCCGTCAGTGGACGCGCCCGGTTCGTACGAGAGCGCGATGCTCTGGGCGTGCAGACCCGACAGATCCCAGGTCCAGGGCCCCGCTCCGCCGTCAAGCGCCTGGCAGGTGCCAGGGAGCATCGCCGTCGTGTGCCCGTCGACCTCCAGCACGCAGACAGAGCCAGCCATCTGCGCGGCACCCGGGGCGGCCGTCACCGAAATGAACGCACCAGCGGTCCTCGACGTGTCCAGGGCGATCGGGTCCGAGTACGACGTGCCTGCGTCCGCCGCTGCCAAGGCCGAGAGCTGCTGCGCGCCGCTCCAGGTGACGTGGCCAGATCTCGGCCCGATGGTGACGGCCAGCACGGCCGCGAAGAAGATCGCTTTGGTCATTTCGGTGGCTCCTCTAGTGTCCGTTGCACTCGATCACCTCGTTCGTGATCGGAAAAGTCTGCGCTCCACTCGTGATGTTCCAGAGGTTGACGCCCATGCCTCCGCCGAGCGAGTACGGGACGAGCGGTCCGTAGGACCAATTGCCATTCGAGACAGAGCACGTGTCGCCCTGCTTGATGGCGCCTGCCTGGGCCTGGAGCGACGCGAGGGATGCAGCCGTGACCGTCGCAACGCAGGTCGCGCACGTCGCAGAGGCATCGCAGAGGCACGGCGTAGTGCCGCACGAAGAGCCGCAGCTGACGGTGCTGCTTGTGATCTCGGCGGTCGCGGTCGCCGATTGCGCTGCGACGGACACCGACGGGAGCACGACCGAGAACGCATGGACGGAGCGAATGTATCCCGGGTGATCGCCGACGAACGCGCCGCCGTCGAGGTCGGCGTAGGTTCCAGCGTAGATCTCTCCGGCCGAACTTAGCGAGGATGACGCATGCAGATCGCCGACCGGGCTGAGGCTCGCCACCTCGGTGGCTCCGTCGTACCAGCCGAAGAGATCTCCGGTTGCCGGTGATGTGTTGTTCGTGAAGTTCCATGGCAGGCCGGACCCGGCCCAAAGCTTGACCGAGTTACCGTTCTGACCAATGGTGCCGGCGTAGTCTATTGTCGCCACCGTCGTGCCGTTGTTGGACATGTCCACGATGTGTCCGGAGGACATGGTTCCGGCGCTGCTGAGGCTCACCGCCGGTCCGGAAGCGGCGGACCCGACGATGCCGGCGATTCCGCCGTCGACGGCGGCGAGGATGAGATCGCCCGGGCCGGTGTCGCCGGAGACGAAGGCCCCGTTAGGGAAGGTCACCCCGGGAGCCATGACGACCCCACCGTCCACCGGCTGGAGCACGATGTTGCCACCCGCCGAGCCGGCGACGCTCGACCCGTTACAGAGGCCGATACCGCCTCCGCCCAGGCTCATGCAGCCGGCGATTGCCGCCTCGGGAGTCGCGAGGCCAGACGGGCTGAACGACCCCTCGACTGCGCCAGTTGGTCCAGCGATCGTGACGCCGTCCAGCGAGTCGCAGATGCCGGCGTCGTTCGTGGCCACGAGACAGGTCCACCCATCGGTTGGGCCGGTGGGACCCGGGACCCCAGGCGCAGCCGTCCCGGCCAGCGACAGCGTGACCCCGCCCCACGTCGCCCCGTAGCCGGCGACCGACCACGAAATGGCCCAGGCCCCGGCGCCGCTGGACCCGCAGAGTGCGACGCCGCCGGCCGTGGGCGACGTGAAGCCGGCATCGACCGCTGGGCCCACGGCAGAACTGGGGTTCAGCGGGTCCACCGGCCACAACGAGAGCCCGAAGGAGCCGCCGTCGACGCTGGCCGAGAGCGTCGAGAGCGTCAGGTCGGCGCAGACCTGAGAGGCCGAGAGTGGGTTCGCCACAAAATGGCCGCCGCTCGAGATCGAGGCGTAATCGATCACCGGAACGATCTGCCCCAGCGCGGCGGACGCGAGCGTCAGGGCAGAGATGAGTGCGAGGTGGCGCATGGCTCAGTAGATCGCGATGTAGCTCCACGTGATGGTGATCGCTCCGACTGCGATGGCGGCCCCGGACGAGTTCACCGCGATGAGCGACCAGCCGCCGACGTCTGCCTCCCATCCGAACTGGAGCCCGACAGCGGAGAATCCGCTCTCGCCGGTCCCCATGGGCGTGAGGGCGACGGCTTCGGGGCTGAAGCCGGAGTTGGTCGAGAGCGACGCTAGGACCGTCACGCCAACTGGGATGGACCCCGACGCGAACGTCACGGACACCTGTCCCGCCGTGTCGCTCGCGTGTGTGTCGCGCGACACGGACGATGCCGGTGCCGAGCCGAGGACGATGCTGGGCGCGGTCGGCGCGTTGCCGTGGGCCGGTACGTTTACCCCGGACGCCCGGAGCGCGCGGGTCAGACCAATGTCGCGCGCGTTGAGGAAGTCCTCGCTGCTGCCCGTGCCAGAGCCGCCGGTCGAGTCGTTGTACACCGCCGCCTGCGGTGCCCACTCGGTGCCGCCGTCGATTTTCGGCGCCATCCCAGGGACGCCCTGGTGGTGCTGCTGGAGGAGCCCGCTGACGAACGGCGCGTAGGGAGTCCCGCTGGCGAACGTCAGCGGACCGCCGCCGGGACCGTTCGTCAGCCAGGTGCCGCGGCCCGGAATGAACACGGACTGGGCGTTGAGGTTGGCAGCGTAGGCGCCCGACGAAACCACGACGTAGAGCGGGACCGCGTTCGCCGGAACCGCAAGGTTCGCGACCGCCGCGGCGAAGGTCGTCTCGTTCGCGCCGGCCAGCAGCGCCAGGGTGGCGTAGTTCGCCCGCGCGGTCGCCTGGAGAGCTCCGTCGCCACCTGGGCCACCAAACGGCGTGCCCGGGTTGCTCGCCTCGTAGTAGGGGATCAGCGCCTCGGACTCGGAGGGCTGAAGGTTCGGATCGTCGGCGTCCGTCACGTCCGACGCGACCGGAGTCGCATAGATCAGGTACGCGGCGAAATAGCCAGTCGGCGGGATCACGATCCCGGTCAGGCTCGTGGCGTTGACCGTGCAGCGCAGCAGGATCGAACTCTGGTCAGCCGCCCCGACCCCGATCTCGGAGTTGGCTCCGGCAAGGTCGGAGTACTGGACTCCGGCCGCCTTGGATTGGGGGAGCAGGTCGAGCGTCTGAGGAGTCGCCGGAGTGCCCGACGGCAGCGCGGAGGCGTCGGTCGAGCCGAGCACGTAGATGGTCCCGGCGTCGACGTTCGCGGTCAGGCCCGTCGAGTTCGCCTGGAGCGCGCAGCCGCCGATCAGCGCCACGAGTCCGCTGCCGGCCGACGTGGTCCCGCCAGGGCCGCCGGGGTTCCCCGCGGGCGCGGTGAAGCCGCCATACGGGCTTGGACCGCCGACGATCGGACCGGCCGGGTTCAGGCCGAGCGCGCTCTTGTCGGCAACGCCGGCCGCTCCCGGTCCGTGCGGAATCCCGCCGAAGATGTCGAGCTGGCTCATCCCCTCGCGGATCTTCAGCCAGCGCCACCCCTTCAGGTGGTCGTAGTCGCGCGGGATCTCATTCGTCCAGATCTGAGGGATTTCGGACACAGGAACTCCGGATCAATTCGGCTCCGGCGGTCCGGCGGCCTACAGACCGATCCCTAGCACGCCCGCATTAGATTGCCCAGTTCCCTCGCCCGGTCACGTCTGGCAACTGCCAGGTCCCGGCCGCCAGCGGCTCGGCGGCTCGGAATCCGACGAGGCATCGGATCCCGGCCGCGACCATCGGACGGAGCTGATTCAGGAGCGCGAGCTGCCCCTCGAGCAGCATGTAGCGCCAAACGGCGCCTGCGGGCTGCGCAGTCCCCCAGCCGCCGAAGTAGGCGAGGCCGGAGCCCGACGCGAACGCCGGGTAGATCCACAGACCGCCTGACAGCGATGGCGTGCCCCATGCCGCCGCAGTCGAGCCGCCGTAGCCGGAGGTTGCGCCGAGCCTGTAGGAGGCGTAGCGCGTTTTCCCGTCGCCGCCGACGACGGGCGCGCCGTAGTCTGCGCCGACCGAGGACCCGTAGGGCTGGACCGGGTTCCCCTGGGCGCCGAAGCCGACTGGCACCGCGGACTCCAGGTAGGCGGTGAACGCCTGGCTTTTCTCGGGGAGCGTCTGAACCGCCGGGATTGGCAGCCCTGGCGTCGGCGGGGTCGTGCGACCGCCCTGCGCGTGCGTCCAGCGCAGGGGGCCCGGAGAGCCGTCGCTGCCGTAGCCGCACGGCGGGCTCCCGGTCGCCAGGGCATACCGGTAGATGCCGCCAGAGAGCGTCGGTGCTCCCGAGGTCTTGGAGTAGCCGCCGAGGTCGCCGGGTCGCAGTACCTCAGTCACCCGCGGCGCGATCCCGGTCACGGCCTTGACGAGGCCGAAAATCGCGGCGCGTGTTACACGTGGAACGAACAGCCCGGCGACGATCCGAGCTCGGTACGACGCATCGGACTCGGATGGCCGGCGCGGCAGGCTGGCCCCGTAGAAGTCGGTGGCCGCGAGGTCGAGCATGTTGCCGGTCATGCTCGAGAGCCGAAGCTGCGAGCGAATTGGCGCCGCGCCGCCGGACGGCACCGAGACGAGCAGGTCCCCGGCCCGGCCGAGGTTGTTCGCCATGGTCGAGAGGAGCCAGTAGAGCGGCCCGGACGGCGGCGTCATGGCGTCCCCTTGGCGGCGTCAGGGACCCAACTCGGCGGGAAGAGCCCGAGCATGATCCCGGTGAGGTAGGACTGGGTCGCTGCCGTCGGACCCTGTACCGTCGAGCCTGACGATGGAGACGGAGTCGGAGGGCTCGGAGGCGGAGCGGACGCCGAGAGCGACCAATCGCCCGAGAGCTCGCCGTTGCTCGCTGGGCCCGTCGGCGTCCAGCGGATCCACGCCGTCTCGTAGAACTGGCTCTGGAGGCTGAACGTGAACGACTGGAGCCCACCCGCGGCGACGCCGACGCTCAGGGTCCCGAGGCTCACGGCGGCGCCCCCGTTGCTCGCCATGAGCTGGAGGTTGCCGTTGGCGATACCGGTCACCGAGATGATAGCGCTGAAGCCCGCGACGCCACCGAGCGAGATCGGATCGCTGTCGACCTCCGCGGCGGCGCTCTCGCTGAGCTGGCCGCTCCATGTGATCGGCCGACTCATGCGGCCTGGATTGCCGTGAAGGTGACGGGATTCGTCCCAGGATCCCACGACAGGTAGCCGAGCTGATCGAGGGCACTCGGTGTCCCGGGCTGAACGAAGTCGCCAGCGCCGAAGGTCCCGCCCGTCGTGGTGAAGCTCATGGCGGGCACGTCCACGTCGGTCACGATCCCGCTGACGATTCCGGTCGGCAGCGTCACCGAGATCGAGAGGATCGCGGCGGCTAGGGCGGAGCAGTAGACGAGCGATCCGAGGGCGCCGCCAGTCGCTGGGATGACACCTGACACCGCCTGAGAGATCAGGCCCTGGAGCGCGGACACCGAGAGGCCGGCTCGATTCAGCGCGGCCGCCGAATAGGTGTAGGTCAAATCGATTGCCGTGACGGCGTACTGCTCGGCGTAGTAGACAACCGGCGTCAGACCGAGCGCCTCGCTGCTCTGCATCGCTCCGAGGATCGCCTGAGCGTTCGGATCGAACGGGGAGCCAACGTACTGGCCGGAGTTGCCGGGCGAAACGAACACCGCGGCGATCAGCCCCGGGAGCACCCGCGTCGGCGCGGTGGAGTTCGTCAGGAGTCGGTAGTTCACCCCGAACTGAAGCGATCCGAACGCGCTCTCGACGGAAGCCCGAACTCCCAGCGCGGTCGATTTCGCCAGCGAGCCGATCCAATCGATGAAGTCCGCTCGCGTCGCCGCATCCGATGCCGCGTCGGTTCCGCCGGTCGGGCTAGCGGGATTCGAGACGCTCGTCACGCCCGCGATCGGCTGGTACGCCGTGGCGATCGCGCCAACGGGGAGCGAGTTGTAGACGGAGTATCCCGGGATGCCGTTGAGCGTCACTGGTTTTACGGCAGTCGCCTCGATCTGGAACGTCCCGGGCGACGTGAACACGTAGGCTTGATTTGCCGCGACCTGGTAGACGGCCGGGAGCGTCGCAGGCGGCACGACAATCGACCCCGTCTGAAAGAGCGCGCCCTGTGGGATCGTCACGGAGCCCGGTGGATTCGCCAGTGCGGGGTTGATCGTGACATTGAGCGTCACCTGAGCCTCGGCGCCCTGCGGCCGCGCGTAGCCGAAATCGGCGAGCCAGGAGTCGAGGTCCGGCCCCTCCGAGGTCGACGCCCGCGCGTACTCGACGAGGTCATAGATGAGCCCCTGGAGATGGAGCGCGGCCCCAGAGTTGGAGCCGGCGATCGCCACGATGGGATCGCTCGGCGGGATCACCGTCCCAGGGGCGTTGCCGACGTAGGCATTCCAGCCCGCAAGAAACTCGCTCTGGAGCTGCGACAGGGACTTCGGGACGGGCAAACTCATGTGGTGGCTCCGACCTGGAAGGCGACCGATGCCGGTTGGCCGTTCGAGAGGCTGTAGGACACGAGGATCACGACCGCGTGCCCCACCGGCGTCACCTGAATCGTCGGCGGGACGTTCGGGTCGACGCCGGGCGTCGTGAGTACGACGCTCGTGATCTCCTGAGTGAGTCGGTCGACCAGATCCTCGGTCACGGTCTGGCCGACGAGCACGCGAAGGCTGCGGCCGAAACCTGGTAGCAGGTAGAACTCGGGCGACGCCCGGACGCCGTTGGCGAGCAGGACGTTGGATGTCGTCAGGAGCTCTCGCGTGATCATCTGGTTGATCCCGTCCTGCCCGGTCGCAAGCGCGAGCCCGCCCGCTGGACTCATGACCAGATCACCACCCCAGGGCATCGACAGGCACGCCATGATTGCAGTCTAGCTGCCACCGGGAGCTGGAGCCAACACGTCCTGGGCCCCCTGGCCTACGTCGACCGAGACCCTGCTCCCGACCACCACCGGGGCGACCATTGTGACCGTCGGCGTCGCGGCCGCAAGTGCCGTCACGAGGAGCGCGCCGTAGGCGTTGAGGGCATCGTCTAGCGTGATCTGCGACCCCTCGACCGCAACCGGGGTCGCTCCCTCCTGCATCACGAGGTCTCCCCCGCGGAAGCGCAGCCTGGCTCCGCCGCCGCTCTTGATGTAGGCGTCCCCAGGGGCGAGCGCGGTGTCCGGCGGCGCGAAGATCGCGTTGAACAGCATCACGGCCGCGACACCGATCCCAGTTCCGTGGCTGAACTGGAGGATCACCACGGGTTCACCCTGAGTCGGGTCCTGCGGTGTCGCCGCCGCCTTCGCGGGCGCGACCTGGATCCCGATCCCGTCCCCGGCCCAGCTCGAGCCAAGCCGGATCGGCCCCACCGTGATGGGAGTCGGAACGCCTGTCACCGGATC
Organism: Acidobacteriota bacterium; assembly: GCA_021782525.1. The sequence continues at coordinate 14,041 of JAJXUY010000006.1, forward strand.
CGGCTGACAGTACGACGGCACCACCGCGGTTACGGTCGCGGTCGCCGGGTCGTAGCTCGCGATGTAGCCGAGGGTCGGGCCGCGCTCGGCCCCCGCCTGGTCCTGGGCGATCTGCTTGACCAGTAGGACGAAATCGTCGCCAGAGATGCTCATGCCGCGATGTCCTGCCACGCCACGAAGCGCGTCACGAAGCCGCCGTTGACCCGGAATGCGTGCTCGACCCCGACGACGACGAAGTGTCCGGAGTCGATCGCCTTGATCTTGGTGCCAGAGAAGCGAATCGGAAGCCCGACCTGGATCCGCGTGTTCCCCGGCATCGAGCCGTGCAGGATGATCTCGTGCGATACGATGTCGAGCGCGTGGCCAAGCGCCTCGAACTGCGCCGCCGCTGGACTGAGGCCGGTCGCGCCGAAGTTGTAGACCTGGATCTGCCCGAGCCCGGGGTCGGCGCGCAGTTGCGCAAGCGTCTGCCCGGTGACGATCTGCTCGCGGTTCAGGCGGTTGAACTCGAGCGACTCCGCGTTGACGTAGCTGGCCGTCGCCGCGTGCGCGCGCCCGGAGTCGATGTCGTGCGATGCGACCTGAACCTGGAACGCGCCGTTGCGGGCCGGGGTGTGCTGGATCTGAAGCGTCTTGAGATCACCCTGAGCGCCAAGGCCGCCCCAGATCAGCGTCAACGGGGTCTTGCTCGGGTCCGTCCGCTTGCCGAAGTAAAGCAGCCCGTCGGGGCGGACGAAGGCGACGTACCCAAGGTACTTGGCAAGCTTCTGGACGAAGTTCCAGCCGCTGATCCGATGCTCTGCGTAGGTCCGGCCCGTGTGGGCTAGCAGCGTCCCATAGATTTGCTGGGTGTTGGAGTCGTTGGCCACGTAGGCATTCTGCGGGACGCCCGTCTGCGACTGCGGCGGCCCGATCTGCAAGGCGATCGTCGAGACGAGGTCGTAGACCGTCTTGGACGTGCCGGCGCGCGCGGCGGTGTCGGTCTCCATGGCGAGCGCGGCGTTGTCGCGGAAATTCATCCTCAGATCGTCGCGCTCGAGCTGGTACGTCGCCTCGTCGAGGATGCCCCTGAAGAGCGTCACCGGCTGGCCGCCCGTGGTGTCGGGTGCCGTCAGGGTCGCATCTGAGCCGACGATCGCGACCGTGGCCCCGACGAAGAGGCGACGCCGCGCGACCGAGAAGAGCCCCAGGTACGGCCTGCCCTCGAACGTCGCGAACGGCTCGCTGCCGATGTCGGAGTCGATCGAGCATCCGCCGGCCGAGCCGTAGGAGCCGCAGGAGATCGTGACGCCCGAGAGACCGAAATCCGCGTTCGTCACGACGGCGCCGACCGGGGCCGGAGGCAGCAGCAGTTTCGTCCCGTCGTCGAACTCGAGGTTTTCGCCGGGGCCCAGCTCGGCCAACTCCACCTGGACGCTGATCGGAGAGATCACGTCGCCGCCGGGAGCACGAGGGTAAAGCTGCCCTCGGCGTAGACAGGGAAGCCGCCGTTCGCCTCCGAGATCAGGAGGTAGTCGTCCGGATCGCCATAGACCGCGGCGGCGATCAGCAGCAGATTCGGGTTGACGAACGTCTGGACGTTGAGCAGCGCGGTCGGCAGCGAGAGCACGTAGAGCATGGCGTCGAGCTGGACGATCTCGGCCTGAATCCAGAGCTGATCGGCGTAGCTCGCTGCGATCTCGGAGACCGCGACGGCGAACGGTGGCGCCGGCAGGATGACCGCGCTCTCGCGCCCCTCGAGAGTCTCGACCACCCCGGAAAGTTCCATGGTCACCGCGGCGAGCTGCGGCCCAGGGATGGCCGAGATCAAGCCTCCGTTCGCTGGGAGGAGCACGGCCATCGACTGGAGGAGCGCGTTGACCGTCGCGATCGCCCGGAGAATGTCTGGGGTGCTCCCACCGTATGCCGCGCCGTTCTGCGTGAGCTTCGACGCGGTTGCGGCGTAGGCGACCTGCGGAGAGACGGCCGCGCTGAACGGCGTCTGGCCCGAGAAGTCGGTGTCCGGGACGAAGATCGCCGAGTAGGGGATGTCGCCGATGAAGTGGGGATTGATGCCGGTCTCGGCGAGGATGCCGGTGTACTTCCAAGCGCTCCACGTGAGTGTGCATTGCGCGCCGCTCGCCCGGATGGCGTCAAGGAGCTTCGCACGGGTCGCGCCCGTCGCGCCGAGGAACCGACCTGACCACGAGATACGCTCATGCGGCACCGAGCCGTAGGTCTGGATCGCCCTGGCGCCGCCGATGAACTGGTGAACCGCGTGGAGTTGTTTTCCGCCGAGCGCGTTTAGCGTCGGAGGGACCTCGAAGTCGGCGAACTCGAACACCTGGTCGCCGGACCTGAGCACCAGCGGGTTGGCGTCCATCAGTGGCTCCCGAATCCGCTGGCGGGCGCGTGCGAGGGCGTCGTCGGCGCGGAGCCAGACGAGCGGTTGGCGGCGGCCCGGATGTTCGGGATCGTGAACGACTCATCGGTCGCGGTCCCGTGGATGTGGATTTCCAGCGGCACCGGAGGCAGGGCCGGAAAGGTCTTCGGCTCCTCTGGTGTGTCAGGCGTGGCGGCGTCGCGCTCCGGGTCGGCGCCGCCGTAGCGAGCATGTACCCGCTTTTTCGCCTGCGCGTCCCCCGAGTAGATGTCGTAGATGTCTGCCCCGAGATCCCCTGAAAGGAATCGACCCGCGGCAGTCGTGCGGAGCAGGTGCCCGAGCGCCGAGGTCGTGTCTCGTGAGGCATCCGTCGCGACAGCGTGGATGAGTCCGCCGATCGCGACTCCGGTACCGGCCGCGCCGAGAACCTTGGCGGCCTTTCCGGCGATGCCGCCGCCAGTCGGACCGCCCCCCTTGATCACCACAGGCAGGGCACCGCCGTGGGCCATCATCTTGGCGATGATGTACCCCTCGGCACCCTTGGCTGCGAGCTCGATCCCCTTGCCGCCGTACTTCCCGCCGATCAGCAGCGCGGTCGCGATGGTCTGATGCGCCTTCGCGAAATTCGCAAGCCCGCCGCCGGGCGCCACGATCTCGCCGAGCCACGCGTTGAACTTCGCGAGCGGTCCTAGCGTTCCGGCGCCTAGTACCGCCTGGAGGGAGTCGAAGTTCGTCGCCAGCACGTTGGTCTGGTAGGTGAGCGTCCCTTGCTCGATCTCGTATGCCTTCTGGAGGTCCACCACGTCACCCCAGTGGGCCTGCATCTCGCGCATGTTCTCCAGGGCCGCCGGGCTGCTGAGCGGTGCCGCGAGGCGGGTCCCCTGGAGACCGAATGCCTGGACGAGCGACGTGACGAAGTCCTTTGGATCGAGCTTCGTGCCCGCCTTGATCAGCCCCTCGATCAGCTTGTTGGGGTCGAACTTTCCGCCAACGAACGAGGCGTTCTCGCCGTGCGGACCTTCGAGTCCGAGCCGCTCGAGCGCCATCGTCTGTGTCTTCTGGCGGTGCGCTGTGATCGTGGCGGTGCTCCCGAGCGCCTTGATCATGAGCTGCATCAGGCCGCGGCCGCCGGTCGACGAGAGCCCCATCGTCCCCATGAGCGCCGCGAGCTGGAACTGTCCCTCTTGGCTAACTCCGAGCTTGCCTGCCGTCGGGGCGAACTTCGTGATCATGTTGACGAGTTCGCCGGGCGTCGCCGGGGTCATGTTCATCGCGCGGTAGAGATTGTTCATCACCGCTTCAGTGGCATTCGGATCCCTGGCGCCGAAGAACCTCGCGACCGTCGCGCCGAGCTTCGCCGACTGCTCGAAGCCCATCCCGCGCTCCATCTTCTCGATGTCCGCGAACCGAGCGACCGTCGGGAACGTCGCCTCGATCGTCTCCTTGGTCATGCCGGTCCGCGCCATGACGGCGACCTGGGACGCGGCCTGCTCGGTGGACATCGCGTGGAGACTCGACTGCTTCAGGATCAGCTCGTTCAGCCGACCGAACTCCGCCCCCGTTGCCCCGGTGGCGATCGCGACCTTCGCCATGGCGCCCTGGAAGCCGGCCGCCTTGTCGATGATCCCGTCGAACATTCCGGACACAAATCGGCCGAACCGCTCCACCTGGTGAAGCGCGAAGAGCTTCCCGAACGTCCGGCCCATTTGATTTGCCTGACCCTGGAGTCCGGTCATCTGCTGCCCGAACGCCGCGAGCTGCCCCTCCATCGCCGTGAGGAGGCGGATCTGGACGTCGACCGAATGCTGTGTCCGAGTGGCCATCAGGGAATCCCGAATGCGATGTCGATGCACTCGCCGATGGTGCGGTCCAGCGACTCGGTGATGTCCATTTCGTGTTCACTCAATGCCAACAACAAAAACGGGCGCGGCGGGACGTGTATTGATCCGTCCTTCCATTTCGTGCCGCCTTCCATCCACAGCGCACGCGGCAGTCGCGATCCGATCCCGTACGCAACGAGGACCTCATCTGGCGGGAATGGCTGCTTTCGCACGCTGATCGTGTCGCGCAGCAAGCCTGTCTCGAGGAGCGGGCTATTACCGGTCGTCTTGCTGGCAATCGTGCTCGCGGCCAGCGGCGGCCACCCTGGTTGATAGGTCCCGAGATAGCTCTTAGCTGTCTCGGCGACCCTCTCGGCCAGGATCTCGGTTTGAAGCGCCCCGCCCTTCTCGATGATCTTCTCGAGCGTGCGGAGCCCGTAGGCGAACTCGTCGACCGTCACGGCGCCCTCACTTCGGGGTGCTGACCGCGCCGGTCTCCCAATCGATCGAGAGTCCGCGCAGCTTGCACTGTGCGTAGAAAAAGGCGTCGCGCTCGGTCTCGGAGTAGCTCCACACCCGCTCCCAGTCGCCCATGCCATGGCGGCAGCAGAAGGCCGCGACGAGGAAGGCCCCGTCGTCCACGGCCCTCCTCACAAAGGGAGGTTGCTGGTCTCCCCGGCAATCGGGCCTCCGATGGCGGCCTCGGCCTGCTCCTGGCTGATGTGGCCGTCGATGACCGCCTGACGGAACGCATCGCGAACGATCAGCGCCGAGCCGTCCCGGACCTGGAAGTGCAGCATGAAGGCGTTGAGCACCTCGTCGACGCCGGCGTCACCGAGCTTGTTCATCAAGGCATCTGCGTTGGCCCGCGTGCAGATGCGGCCAACCGGCGAGCCGCCGACGGCGGTGACGTACATGAGCGCCTTGACCACGTTGAAGCTGTAGCTGCTCCACTTGTCCCCGAGGACCGCGCCGATGTCCAGTTGCGTGGCGCGCTTCGGCGCGGACATCTCCACCCGGAGACCGGCCGCGGTCGTGAAGATGTGGGCGGGCGCGTCCTTCGCTGGCTCCTTGGCCTGCTGGATCGCGGCGAGCGCCGCGGCGGTGTCGATCGGCTTGATCGCTTCGGGCATGGAGTTCTTCTCCTGTGCGACGGTGGACTAGAAGCTGAGCGGCGAGGCGCCAGGCAGCGGCGCGTTGACCGAGCCGGCAGAGACGAGCTGACCGCGCTGACAGCGGGCCTTCATGCCGTTGTTGACCTGCTTCGCGCCCTCGTAGTCGCCGAGCGTCGGCTTGCTGACCGCCGCCCCGGTGAAGGCGAACTCGTCGACGCTTCCGTCCCGGTTGATCACGGAAGCGTTGAACATGAAGCTCGGCAGGAGGTGAAGGTCGAAATAGTTGTTCTGGAGCTGCGTCCAGAAGTACTCGAGCGCCGCGTAGACCTTGGCCCATCGGATATCGAGCTCGCAGCCCGCCCAGAGGGTCTGGTACAGGTGGACGCCGCCGCGGCTGATCGGCGCGACCTCGATCTCCTTGTCGATGGCCGTGACCTTGAAGCTCTCGAGATGCCCGAACTCGTCCAGGTTCCGGGTGATCCCGGAGACCGGATCCGTGATCGAGCAGGAGAGATCCTGTCCTACGGAAAAGGCGTTGGGGATCTGGAGGATCAGGTTGGCCATTGGCTAGCTCCCCTGCGAGACTTGGACGACGACGGTGGTGCCGCCGATCAGGCTGACGACGAAATACCAGACGCTCGCCAGGTAGGTGACCTTGCAGCTCGCCTGCATGATGTGGGCGGCCACGAGGTTCGGCGGGTTGTTCTTCGTGTCGCACTGGACCGAGAACGCGTCGATGCCGCTCTGATCCTTGATGCCCTGGAGAAAGCCGTTGATCTTGTCCCGGACGAGCTTCCGCAGCGGGTCGACGGGGCTGTTGCTCTGGTTCTGCCCGACGACGCCGCCCATGGCCGAGGCGATGCTGCGCGCCAGGAAGTTCGTCAGGGTCGAGTACTCGCACGGCCCCGTCGCGGGGTTGGCTGGGAAACTCGTGTTGACCGCCGCGTTGACACCGACGTAGGAGCCGCCGGGCGATGGCGCGGCCACGAGCGAGATGCCGTTGGCGTTGAGATCGCCGATCTCGGCCCAGGAGTAGGCCGCCTTTCCAGCGCCGGTGCTGCGGTAGGTGCCGGAGATCCCCTTGATCGGCCGGTTCAGCGGGCTGACCCACGGCGGGAGCGAGGCCTGCAGCCCGGCCATGAACGGAGCCATCGGGTAGAAGCGCAGGCCGCTGACGCCGTCGTTCCACCAGGCCCAATCCTTCACCGCGTTCATGTTGTAGTCGACCACGGGCTGAGTGACGGTGGTCTCGGTGACGGCGGCCGCGCTCGAATCGCCAAGCGAGTAGTCGAACCACACCACCGTGCCGGTCGAGTCGGCGAACGTCGCGAGCGTCGCGGCGTAGGTTCCGATGTCCCCGTCCGACGCGGTCGCGCCGAAGCCGGCGATCACCGCGATGGCCGGCTTCGGGACCGCGGTCGAAAGCGCGAAGATTCCGGTCTGCGGGGTCGCGGAGATCGAGCCGACCGCTGCCGCGATGATCGTCGCTGCGGTCGCGGTTCCGTCGACGCCGCCAGCCATCGAGGTCGCCGCGAGGACCGCCGGGTTCTCTGCGGTCGCGGACGGAGTCGCGAGACTGACGAGCTGCGACGGACCCGTGACGCCTGGGATGCCGGAGGTCCACGCCGCGGCCAGGTTCGCCCAGAAGGGCGAGTTGACTGCGGAGGCCACGCCGCCCTTGATGTTCGGGTAGAACTCGGCCTGGAGTCCGGACCCGGCGGGCGGCGCCACCGTGACGTTGAAATACACGTTGCTCGATGCGTCGGTCTTCGCCGCGGTGGCGATCGTGATCTTGATCCCGTTGCCGAGCGAGCCCGTGTGGAGCGCGGTCACGGTCCCGCCATGCACCGGGGTCGCCGTCGTGTCGTTGAGGACGAGGGTCGCGGCGACATCGGTGCCGTCGCTGACCCGCACGGCCTGGACCTGCACCGGGCCCTGCGAGAAAACGGCGCTGCACGCGCTCACGAGGTCGTAGGGGTTCGCGGACGCGGCCACGGCGCCGACGGGCGCGGGGCTCCCGATGATCGGCCCGAAGGCCGCCTGAAGATCCTGCGGGCTCCCGAGCAACACGGGGACGCCCTTCGGGCCCCAGCTCGCGGTCCCGACGACCCCGACAACGTTGGTCGCGACTCCCGGGATCTGCGCGGACGGCGCGATCACCTGGACGTAGACGCCAGGCGCGGTCAGATTGGCGAGACTGATCGGGCCGTTGCTGATTTGCGGCATCGGAACTCCATGAGCGAGTCAGCTCCGGTCGTTCCGGCGGCCTACGGACGAACCCTACGCCAAACCGCCGAGTGAGGCAACCAGCTCAGTCGACAGCACCGGGTACAGCACGTCCTGGCCCGTGACGCCGTACTCCAGGGTGAGCCTGAAATCGCGCCGGTAGATGTCCCGGAGTTGCTCCTGCTCGACGTACTGATCGCTTTGGTAGGCGAGCCGCACCCAATCCCCGGCGACCGTCTGGAAGCCGTAGCCCGCGTACAGGCGCGCGAGTTGGCTGTCGATGGGGTCGCCGTAGGACTGCCGTGTGGCCTCCGACGGCGTCCACAGCACGACGCGCACGCGGCGCTCGACGCGCTTGAACTCGGTCGTCTTCGTGCCCTGGTTTGCGACCCCGACGCTCAGGCTCACGGTCCCGACTGCGGTCAGGGTCACGACCGCGCCGGATGCCGAGGCCGTCACGACGGTCATGGCCGCATTGATGGCAGCGGCGAGCCCGGCGGCGATCGTGTCGAGGGTGTCGGTGGCGTTGGCCGTGTAGCTCGCGGCCTGGGCGGCGAGCGGCGTGTTGAATCCGCCCACTGCCACGCAGTCGTTCGCCTTCGGCGTCCCAGAAAGCGTCACCGTCGCCGTCGTCGATGTCACGGCCGCGGAAAGCGCCGCCGCGAGGCCGGCCGTCACGACGCTGTCCGGGATCGCTGGGATCGGGTGCCACCTCGTGGTGTTCCGCGGCACGCCCTCATCGTAGACGCTGGCGAGCGGACCGACCTCTCCGGTCGCGACCCGCATGACCGTCGATTCGCTGGGCC